>JAPDPR010000012.1 GCA_034506335.1 candidate division KSB1 bacterium | reverse complement strand
CGCACTGTGCGCAGGATAACTCAGCAGGTAAAACTCCGCCGGCGTGGTTTTGTCTATGCTCTCGAACACTATCTGCTTAGTTCCCTGGCCCACGTAGATGATATCCTTGTTGGCTAGTCGGTGCGCGCCGCCGTCTACCCGAACCACGCCCTCGCCCCCAATGTTGAGGATGCCCATCTCGCGCCGCTCGCAGGAGAACCCGCTTGGGGACGATGTCTCTTGCAACGCTAAAGGTTTTCGCCTCGGCACTGCCGAGCCCACGATTGCTCTGTCCAAGTCAACGCCCACGAGCACTATTTTGTCCGGCACGAAAAGGGTGTCGACAAGAAAGCTCTGGCGTACCTCCACGGTCGTCATGCGCTGAAACCGGACTGGGTCAGCCAAGTATCGCATCTCCACGTGAGTAGCCTCCGATCAAAGGCCAAAGGTCTTGAGTTACTCAAGGACTATCGGATGGTCGAGCCTCTGCAGCATCTCCTCCAAGTAAGCCACGAACTCCGCCCGGGTCTTGATACCCCCGGGTTCTTGCTCCCATGCGGCCAAAAAGTGGTACGTTACCCTCCCTCCTGCCGGACGCAGCACAACCACGTGGCTGTACTCGTCCTCCGCGAAGGTCATGAGGTCTTCTTGGCGAAAAAGGACCGCCAGCCCCAGGCTGTCTCCCGCAAGGCTTTGTTTTCCATAGGTCGCCAGGTAACCGTATTGCCCCCCACCCACTGAAGTAAACGACTCGGCGGCAGGGTCTTTGACAATCCCCGTACAAAGGTTAGGCACGTTCCCCCTCACCTGCAACCGGTGAGTGGTTATTCTGCTTCCCGCTGTTATCGAAAGCTCGGAAACGAGGTCACTGCTATATCCCCCGATTCGCCAACCCCAATACGTGGTGCGAACAAGCGATTGCACCGGTCCGTCCAGCGCCACCTCGCACTGGACGCTGTCAACCACACTTACACGTTGTGCCTTACCGTCGACCCACATGCCCACTGAGCCGATGCCTAGCGACTCGCCAACTTTCAGGATATCCATCCCCCAATCAGCCATACTGTGGTAGGATTCGAATCCGTCCAGTCCCACCTCTTGCAAAACCATGCCAGGGACCTTCTTGCCAAAGACGTCAATGGCATTGCGCCAGTCTAGGTAGAAGCGATATCCCACGCGGTCGGACTCCCAGCCCGGGCCTTCAAAACGAATGAACTCCGAATGGTCGGTATGCTCCTTGGGCACCTGCAATGTGTGTACGTTCACCCATTGCCCGCCCACATACTTTCTCCCTACGAAGGCCCCTCCAGTCTTCACTGAAAGTTCGGCATGGGTTCGCCTGGTGTACGAGCGCTGCGTGATCTGCCCCGGCGAGTACTTCAGGACAATCTCCTTCGTGCTCTTGGGAGGAATGTCAAGCAGGACAACCAGTTGGTCTGCCTCCCCATCACCGTTGAGGTCGTTGGCCTGGCTTGGCACCTCCTTTCCTTCCCACAGTGCCAGGCATGCTTTGGGACCGAAGTCAGGAGCCTTGCGCCTTATGTCAGCAAGGTCAAGAATCAGCGCTTCATCAATCCGATGTACTGCGATGGGGTTGTGCACCCGAAATGTCACCGACTTGGGATGCTCCCTTTGTGTCTCCCGTCCACATCCGCCCGTGCACAGCGAGATTGCTGCCACCACTATTGTAAACCATGGTTTCATGCCCAGCTTCCTCCGGGGGCGGGTCCGCATGTGAACCCGCGCGTGTGCTTCCGACTGCTTGCCCATTTCTTTTGAAAAGCAGCCTCTTGATCCCTTGGTTCCGCCGCTCGTCTGCTTAGACCGAAGGCTTATCGGCGGGACACCGGTGCACTAGGGAGATCCTTGCGGGCCTCAACGAGGGCGACCTACGGACCAGAGCATGGCCTGGGGCACTTATGCAAAACAACTTCCTCAAACCACACCCGTCCTCAGCGCACCAGTAGCAGCTTGTGCATATATGCGAGGTTTCCTGCGTTCATGCGGCAGTAGTAGACGCCACTCGGCAACCCAGAGGCATCCCACACGACCGCATGGGTCTCTGCAAGGGAGCCACCCTCGTAGAGCCGCCCCACGTGGCGGCCCAGCGCATCGAACACGCTGACTTCTACTTCGGCCTGTTGGGGCGGTGTGAAGAGGATGGTCGTGCGTGCGCTGAATGGGTTGGGGTACGCGTCAAGCAGCCGAAAAACCCGCGGCGGAACTTGGGGCATCGCGACCCCTTGCGATGTCGAGCCAAGGAAAACCAAATACATCAGGGCAGTACTCCTTTGGTCTTTCGCGTTGCGCCCGAGGATCACCTGTTCTCCGGCTCCAACCTGCCGCCGAAACAGAGCTAACTCCTCAGGGGCTCCGCTCGCCGATCCAATCGTCAGCCGCATGCCGGTATTCTCATAGTCCTTGAGCCAGTCGGGCTTGTCAATAACAAGTTCCGAATGCGCCACGAAAAGCTCCATCGGCGCACGGGTGACGAACTCGGCCAGGGTGAAGAGGTAGTTCTTCGTCCGCGAGCTAAGCGATGGCTGGATCCACTCCTCCACCTGCAGCCCACTCGGTATTGATAAGACCACATGACTCGCTTCGCCGTAGGCCTGTGCCCCAAGGGGTGCTCCGGCCACCACGCACCAGGCGTCCGCATTCTCGATATCAAACACACGCAGATCATCCACAACGGTGCCCGATCCCCGATGCACGTAAGGTTCGACCCATTCCCCACCTTCGTACTCATAAGCCCCGATGTCGGGCGCTGATCCGCAAAAAGGATCTCCCGACACCACACCCCGGTCGATGACAACACTGCCTGGCCTCGGACGCAAGAGGTCGACGTTGGGCAGCGAGCCGTCCATCTGCCGCGGCGCCTTGGCGAGTTCTGTGTCGACGCTCAAGAAAACATCCTGACTGACGGCCAGACCTTGCCAACTATTGCCCAGCGCAAAGGAATTTGGTGGTAAGGTAGCCAACACTGATGAGGCAACGCTCAGGTTATTGACAAACATCGACTGGCCACGAACCGGGTCCCTCGGAAAATAGAAGTTCCGCCCATTGTTGAAAGCGGTGTTGTGGATCAGCGTGAGCGCGCCGGTATTGTTGTTGTGATCAAAGCCCTTGGACTGACGGGATGGGCCCAAGTTATCAAAGGCCATGGATCGTACCACGAGGTGGTCCCCCGGCACGTAATCCCCACCCAGCTTGAAGCCGTTGCCGTCCCCCCCGAAGCCCGGAGGGTTGCCAAAGAGCGACGGGTCCCCGTTCTTGAAAGCCCAACAGTTCTCCACTATGATCGTATTGGCTGCGCGCCAGAAATCAAATCCGTCATCTGCATTCGCCCACGCCCGGCAACCGACAAAACGGTTTCCGGGAAGAATGTCGAACTTTGCGCCGAAGCCATCGGCGTTTTCGCCTGCAGTCTTTACGTCAAAATTGAAGAAGCTGTCGCAATTCAAGATGAGATTGTGGGAGGCATTGCCGGCCATGTGAATGCCTGTGTCTCGATTGCCGTAGGCCGTAACCTGTTCAAGCACGTTGTAGCTTCCATCCATACGGATGCCATTGTGGCCCGCGTAGCGCACGGTGAGCCCGACGAGGTGCCAATACCATGCATTCAGGCGCACGCCGTTGTTGCTGCTTTCTTCCGCCTGTGCCGAAAAGTCAAGTATTGGAACTTCACCAGGACACGCGACGACGATGATCGGCTTCTCGGACGTCCCGTGGCGTGAGATCTTGATGGTGGCTGTATGGTAGTAAATCCCACCTCTCATCACAAACACGTCGCCAGGCCTTGCTTGGTTCACGGCATATTCCAATGAGGCCCACGGCAACTCCTCTGTGCCAGGATTATTGTTGTTTCCTTCAGGTGCAACGTAGAACACCCGATCGCCGCGCGGGATTTCCCCCCAGTACACGTTCAGCGGCACTGGAGGCTCCTGTGCAACAGAAAAGCCCCACAGGAGTAGCAGGCACAAGAGGATGATCTTTGCATTCAAGCCATTACGAAACGTCATACTTCCTCAAACATATGGACTGCCTCCTCAGCACGCGCATGGGAAACCCCTCCTCCGGCGTTGTTCCGGAGGAGGGGTGGCAAACATTCCTACTTGGCGACCACCAGTTTACGCACCAGGCTAGTGCCACCTGCCAGGAGCCTACAATAGTACACACCACTCGCCACCTGGCTGGCGTCCCATACTGCGGCGTAGGAGCCAGGTGCGTGGACCCGGTCAACCAACCTTGCGACCTCTCGGCCATGGGCGTCGAAGATGGTCAAGGTCACGCGAGTCGCTGCCGGGATCTGGTAACCGATGGTCGTCAGCGGGTTGAACGGGTTAGGGTAGTTCTGAAGGAGCGCCAAGGTGGTGGGCACGGCGTCCGCCACTTCACGGACGGAGACGCTCACTTTCAGGCTTCCACCTTCGTAAGAGATGGAGCCGGTTGGGCCGAGTGTAAAGGGGATCGTGTTGTCAAACTCGCCGGCCACAAGGTGAAGCACCCCATTGATGGTCGTTTGCTGCGACAAGACAACCCCAGCCTGGTTGTTGATGGTCAGGTCGTGCACAACGGTCGGCATTCTGGTGCTTGTCACCTGTCGGGCAGTTCCGTTGAATGAATAGTTGGCAGAGGTGCTCAGAGTCACCACCTCGTTGGGCAGCGTGCCAAGGAACCCGGCCACTCCGCCCTCATGCGCCAGAGCTAACGTCGCGCCGTCATCAAGGACAAAGATGCCATTGCCTGCCAGCACACTCAGCCCCGCATCCAAGGTAGTGCCGCTGCTCACCTGAATGGGCAAATTCATGATGGTATTGCCCTCACCCAGCGTGAGCCGCTGCACACCCTGCTTGGCAAACACAAACTTGGCATTGCCAGGCGTCGGGTTGGAGTTCTGCGTGGTGGCATTGGCCATGGAAAAATCACCCTCGTACAGATACCAGGTCGTGGTACCCGTCCCATTGCCCTGAGAACCACGCGCAATGGAAAAGTTCCCTCCCGTCACCTGGATGTTGCCATAGTGGTGCACTACAAAGGTGGTCAAGGCGTTGCCCGTCCCCTGCACCGAAAACGCGCCACCCTCCACAATCACATCCCCCATGACGGTGATCACCGAGCTATCTCCCGCAGCAGCCGTGCTCATCTGCCAGCGGTAGGCGCCAGTGTTCACCACCCGAATGTCACCGCCGATGGTGATGCCGTTCCACCCCATGTCGCGATTGCGGCCCAGGTTGGGGGTGTTGAACACCACGTGGTAGAAATTCTGATTGCGATTGGCAGGCGCATCCTGCACGGTGCCAGTCAACAGCAGCGTGGAGCCCTCACCCCAGGTGGCGATGGGAATCGCCCCGGCATCGCGCGCATGCTCATAGATGCTCGTGTCCACGAAGGCCAGCGAGCCAGTGCTCACTTCCACCACTGCCTGGTCCTGCACCTTGAGGTGGCCGCGCACTTCTACAGGCACGTCTACCCGGACTGTGTCGTTGTTGTCCACGGTGATGCGTTCCGTCCCCGAAGGGGGCATCGGTGCCGGCATCCAGCGATCGAATAGGTACGCTTCCCAGGTGCTCGCGGCGCTCCAGTCACCAGAGGTCAGCGAGCGGTACTCAGCCGCCACAAGTGGCACACGGAGGCTGCCGCCTTCAAACGACACCGAACCGGCCGGGCCAAGGCCGAAAGGTACGGTGTTGTCCAACTCTCCGGCTACCAGGTGCAGTACGCCATTCACAGTGGTCTCTTGCGTAAGTGTTACCCCAGCCGGGTTAGCGATAGTGAGGTCCTGCACCACGGTTGGCAGCGCGGCGCTTGTGACCTGCGGCTCCACTCCGTTGAAGGTGTAGTTGGCGGCGGTGCTCAAGGCTGCGAGGTTAGGCGGCAAGGTGCCCAAAAATCCTGCCACGCCCCCAGGATGAGCGGTTGCCAAAGTCGCCCCGTCGTTCAGAATGAATACCCCGTTGCCAGCCAAGCTGCTCACGCCCACATCCAGTGTGGTCCCGGGCAAGACCTCGATGGGCAGGTTCTGGATAGTATTGTTGTCACCAAGCGCGAGGTGCTGCACGCCCGTCTTTGCGAACACAAACTTGGCATTGCCAGGCGTGGGGTTGGAGTTCTGCGTGGTGGCATTGGCCATCGAAAAGTCACCTTCATGCAAATACCAGGTGGTAGTTCCAGAACCGCCCTGGGAACCTCTGGCGATGGAAAAATTGCCGCCGGTTACGAGGACGTCCCCGTAGTGGTGCACGATGAAGGTGGTATTCCCGGTACTGGTGCCCTGGACCGCAAACTGGCCGCTTTCCACGCGCACGTCCCCCAAGACCGTTATCACGGCTGTGTCCCCAGAGGCGATTGAACTCATGTGCCACCGATAAGAACCGGTGTTCACAACATGAATATCACCACTGATAGTCACCCCCTTCCACCCCATGTCCCTGTTGCGCCCAAGGTTCGGCGTGTTGAAGACGACGTTTGCGAAATTCTGATTCCTGTTGGCAGGCGCATCTTGGATGGTTCCGGTCAACAGGAATGTGGACCCAGCGGCCCAGATGCCGTTCGGAAGACTCCCTCCGTCGCGATCATGTTGGTAAACCGAACCCGGGGCGAAATAGATCGAATCGCTGGCTACGAGAGCCCCTCGGTTCACGACGGTACCTTCAACACCACCGGAGTCTGCAGTTACCGACCCTAATGCTTCGACGTACATCAGGCAGCCCGGCGACACTGTTATATGCTGTGCCCGTAGCGTGTCGTTGAGGGTGACCCCTTGAGGATTGGCTACGGTCAAAGTTCGCACCGTGTCGGGCAGCAACACACCCGGCACTTGCGGAAGGACTCCGTTGAACGTGTAGGAGGCCTGTTTGCTCAGAAGAATGGTCCTGGACCCGACCGGCCCAATGGCTTCATCCAGACCACCCGGGAGGGCCGTTTGAAGCCCAGCGCCAGGGGAGATGACGAAACTGCCATCGCCTCCGAGCCTTGAATTTCCCATATTGAGTGTGGCGCCGCTATCCACTTGTACGGGGAGCCCTCCCGCGCCATACGTGACATTCTCAAGTACCAGGTTCTGCACCCCACCGAGCTTGGCGAAGATAAAAGTGGCACGCCAAGGGTTTGAGTTCTGAGTGGTGGCGTTGGACATCAAGAAATCCCCTTGATGCAAGTACCATCTCGTCCACCCCGTGCCTCCTGCACCGCCTTGACTTCCTCTGCTCACAGAAAAGTTCCCGCCGGTCACCCGCACGTTACCATAGTGCTCCACTAACACTTGGGTCGAGCTACTGGTACCTTGCGTCTCCAGCTGTCCGCCTTCCACAATCACATCGCCCATAATGACGAGGGTCCCCGAGGTCCCACCTACCAGGCGCCAGCGTGAGCTTCCGCTGCTGACCACCCTGATATCCCCAGCTATGACTTTTCCTGCCAGGTTTAGGTCCAAGTTGCTGCTCAGATTGGGTGTATTGAGGACTACGTGGTGGTAGTTTTGCCCCCTATTTGCAGGCGCTGAATTGGTGATACCTGTAAAGAGGGCGGTAGAACCCTCGCCCCAAACGGCCAGAGGCACGCTCCCGCCGTTTCGCGCATGCTCATAAGTGCTCCCCTGAGCAAAGGCTAGTGAGCCAGTCGTGACCGTGACAACACCGTTTTCCTGCACTTTCAGGTACCCCTGCATTTCCACGGCCACATCCACCTTCACCGTGTCCGTCCCTTTGACCGTGATCTGTTCCGCACCAGTCGGTGCAGCGCTGGCTGCAACCCATTGCGAGCCGTCAAACATCTCCCAGGTGGCAGGGTTGCTCCAGTTGCCCGTAGTAAGGGACCGGTAGTCCCCCGCCTGCTGGGCGAGCAGCCCAGAAAACGCCATCACAAGGATGGTAACCACCAGAACAACGTGCTTCTCGCTGCTCATAACAAGCTCCTCCCTCTTGATGGAACTACTCGCTCAAGTTTCGTCGCCAGGCTCGTCCAAGTAGACTCCGGACTTTATTTCAGCAAGACTATCCTCCTCACTTCCACCTGGTTCCCCGCCTGAACGCGACACAGATAAACCCCGGATGGAAGCTCCCCTGCCTCGAAGACCAGCTGATGCATACCCGCCGTTTTGCGACCGGCAAGAAGGGTAGCTACCTCCTGGCCAAGCAGGTTCATGATCTTCACAGAGACCTCGGCAGGCCCAGGAAGCCCGAATCGGATTAAGGTGGAGCCGTTAAACGGATTTGGGTAGTTCTGCTCCACAAAAAAGCTTGCTGGCACGGCGCTTTGCTCTCGGGGAACAGAGACCGTCACCTTCAGGCTCCCACCTTCGTAGGAGATACTCCCGCTTGGTCCCAGCGTGAAGGGAATCGTATTATCGAACTCGCCTGCAACGAGGCGCAATGTACCGTTGATCGTGGTCGGTTGCGAAAGAGTGACGCCGGCGACATTGTTGATGATAAGATCGGCTACGATTGTGGGCATGCGCGTGCTGGTCACCTGGTGAACTGACCCGTTGAACCCGTAGCTGGAATTCTGGGCCAAGGTGACTGCCCCGGTCACGCTCTGCAGCACTTCCTCTACCCCACCGCCCAGAGCCGTCATGAGCGTTGCGCCCTCGCTCACTACGAAAATGCCGTTCCCGGCCAGTTTGCTTGTGCCCATGTCGAGCGTGGTCCCGCTGGCTATCTCAATGGGTAAGGCTGTGAGTGTATTGCCTTCTCCCAGATGCAAGTGCTGGGTTCCCTGCTTCGCAAAGACAAATCGTGCTCCGCCCGGCGTCTGGGTAGAACTTTGCGTTGTCGCGTTGGCCATGGAAAAATCACCTTGATAAAGATACCACGTGGTGGTCCCTCCCGGCTGGGAGCCGCGACTGATCGAGAAGTTTCCCCCCGTCACTACGATGTTGCCGTAGTGGTGGACAATAAAGGTCGTTTGAGCATTGCTCGTCCCCTGTACGGCAAACGCCCCGGCCTCGACTATTACGTCTCCCAATATCGTCACAATCGCGGTATCGTTCGCCAGAGCAGTGGTGAGGTACCAGCGTGCGCTCCCGGTGTTCACCACCCTCACATTCCCCCTGACTGTGGCATCGTTCAGGTTCATGTTTAAATTGGACAACTGCGAGGGAGTGTTGAACTCTATGTTGTAGTAGTTCTGGTTCCGATTCTCCGGGGCAGTAGATACGGTACCTGTCATGAGCAGCCTCGAACCGTCTGCCCATGTTATTGTGGGTATCTTTCCTCCGTCGCGGTCGTGCTGATAGGTTCCGCCGTTTCCCACCGTCAAGTTGCCGCCATCATTCACAATGCCCCGGTTGATGAGTGTCCCGGTGATAGTGATCGGTATGTTCACATAAACAGAGTCCGAGCTTTGCACGAGAATTGTCTCGCTACCGTTCGGCGGGGTCGCGGTAGCAAGCCAGGTTGTTCCATTGTACCGCTGCCAGATTTGCGCGTTGCTCCAGTCGCCGCTATTCCTTGTTCGGTAATCCCCTACAGCCTGCGCCCACAGGGTAGAGGCAACGAGCAACGCCATTAGCACAAACGGTATCAACTTCCTGCTCTTCATGGCATACCTCCACTTTGACCAACGCCTGGGTCTTGCCGCAAGACGCTCCCCCCTTGTTCAACCCGCCTCTCAGTGTATTGCCCCCTCGCCCGGTTTCAGGGTTTGGCCCTAAGCGCATACGACACCTGGGCCAGGAGCGTCCAACGCCGTTGCTGGTTCTTGCTGATTGCACTAGACCAGATATCTTGATACTTTGTGATCCCACTTTCGCACGCCAAATCCAGCACAAGACTTCCCACAGAGACACCGATTCCCGCACAGTAGACCGAGTAAGATACTGGCTCGCCCGGAAGATGGTTACCCTCCGGCTCAAAGACCTCGGCTTCGTTCCGCATGCCAGCGCGCAGTGCCAACCACCAGGTCGGGTAGTATTCCAGCCCCATGCGGTAAGGCGAGCTGGAGAGCCACGGTGAGCTTTCATTGCCCTGGGGATCGAGGTAGCGCACGGAGGCAAACGGCCGCACCTCATACTCGAATCCGATGCGGAAGTTTTCCCGCGGGCTCACGGAAACACCCAGTACTGCCCGCCAAGGGAGTTCGAGAGAATCTTCGCTTCGTTTGTCGATCAACGTGGGCAATCCGGTGGAGTCGGCTTTGACACGCAGTGAAGAGGTCCTCTTGATCTCTATCGGAGGTCTGACCGCAAACCCTATTCGCGCATAACGTCCGCCGACGGTCCCACTCACCGCGAAATCGACGCCACTGAAATCAGAAGTGCCTGACCGAATCACCCTCCTATAGACAGAATCTGCTCGAAAGGCGTTGGAAAAGAAAATGAGCTTCCCGCGGCCTATCTCCTGCTCAAAGTCCTCGCTGCTGCCTCGGATATACAAGCCGCTGAGACCGAACGAGAGGTGGTACTTTTCCGCAGTGGCGGCAAGGACCAACCCATAGCCATACAGTGCTCCGTTTCGGGACCGGATGGTTTGGTACCAATCCACCGCCAAGGGATTGTCATCAGTTGGGCGCAATGTAGGGAGCGGCCTCTGCGAGAGGATAGAGGGGGACAACACATTGTTGTTTTGGTAGAAATGGTTCAGGTTCGCATATTGGACCATCCCGCCTCCGGCGACCAGGCTTATTTGTCCTCGCAAGACCGGCACCGCCATCAATACATGCAAAGGCCTGTTTGCGCGCTCGGAGCGACTCCAATTGGGGCCAATGTTGTCGTAAGGTCGCTGGACGGTGTCCGCGGCCGTGAAACCCGGAAGCTCTGGATTAGGGTCGGGAATCGCCCCAGTTAGCCCTTCCAGGAGAAGGCTGAGGTTCGGGTAGTAACGCACCGGCGCATACTGCTGTTCTTGCTCCTGGCGGTTCCACGAGAACCATCCCGCCACTGCGAATTGCGCTCTCCGTATCCCTTCCAACGATGTGGGGCAGTTGAACATGGCGGCAACATCCCCATCCGACACGGTGCTTATGCCACCCATGCCGCGGCTTGCCACCGAGTGGACCTGCACGTGCTCCACGCCTTGGAACAGCAGCGGGCCTCCGTATCCCTGGCAATACGCGCTGTGCGAAGTCAAGAAGCAGGTGCCCAAAAACAACATGCTCCAACGATTCATGGCAAGGTCATTCCCACGCTAATTCGCTGCACATTACCCAGGTAGAGCCCCATGTCTCCGTAGCTCCAGTCCAACCTCACCCCGAGTCCATCGACACGGTACTTAAGGCCGGCCCCCAAGGTTAACCCATCAAAGTCATAATTGAATTTGTACCCCATACGCAGGGCAACCGTGTCATGCCACTCGTATTCCGCCCCCAAATGTACCTGTTGGTCGTAGTCATTGGGGTGGAATATGTCGCAGGCAACGCCCAGCCGGTATCCGTTGTCCCTGGGGAGAAGCAGAGCTTGTGGGCCTACCAGGTCGGCCCCCACGCCAAGACGGAACAGGAGCGGCACTGGGTGAGATTCCCTGGCGAACTTGACGTTGGCACCAAAGTTCTGCACGGACGAGCCCAGGTGAATCGTCCGGTACCCGGTGTTGTAGCGAATGCCCACGTCAAAAAAAAGACCGCCTGCCCACGTCTTGACGCGTTCATAAAGTCCCTGGCGCACCATTGCGGTCACTTCCCGTTCGCTGAATAGGGATTGATACGCGTACTTTGCTCCTATCCCAACGGAGAATTTGTCCGTCAGGTAGCGCGCATACGACACCCCTACCACGCACGCAAATGGGCGGAAAGTTCTGCCAGTGAATCCAGGGTGTTCCGGGTCATTGATGTAGGGCCTGGCAGTAGTTGTCTCCTCGAACTCCCCGAAGTCAACGTATTGCAACTGCGCTCCCACTGCTCCGGCGCCCAACGGCATTGCCATGGCCAGGGCGCCCTGCTGGGAGTCGAAGAGCCAGTCGACATAGGTGGTAGCAACCTCGAGTCGCTCCAACTGGGCAAGCCCGGCCGGATTCCAAAAGGACGCCTCTGCTCCGGTCGCCCACACTGCGTAGGCTTCTCCAAGGGCTGCACCTCGCGCGGAAGGCACAACCTTCAGAAACTGCATTGAGGTGCTGCCCACCTTTTGCGCCTCGGTCGGGCCTGGAAAGCACCAGAGCGCCACAAGCACGACCACACCGGTGGATTTGTGCATCAAGCCAACCCTCATGCTATTAGTCCTGTAAGTCTCAGTGAATTACAACGAACTTGCCACGGGCACGTTTTCCCGTTTCCAAGTCCTCAACGACGAAGTAGTACACACCAGAGGCCACAAGTTGGTTGTTGACGCTCAACTGGTACCAAGGATTGCCGTACGTTTCGCGCTCGTGCTTGATCGTCGTCACCAATTGCCCGGTGTAGGAAAAAATCCTGATGACGCAACGCTTTGTCAGGCCCATGAATTGGATGCGGTCGCCAATCTCGCCGCCCGGGTCCGAACCGGTTAGACCACTGGTGACGATCAGCGGATTCGGCACAACGTAGACTTTCCCCAAGCTCTCCGAGGGTGGGGCCTGGGTCTCGTGGAGAGTCAGATTGGTCATACCGCTCCTTCCCCCTAGCTCGTCGATAGATACGACCGCGTATGCCACGTTGTCCCCGAGGTTGCTGTAAGGATCGAGCACAGCGTACTGACCATCCTGGAAGTATCTGGGGTCGCGCACCCCAACAGAGTCGATCACGGTCCACGGCCCTAAGGGGTGTGGCGCACGAAGTACCAGGTAGTGATTGAGTCGCGCCCGCAATCTAGGACAGTCGAATTCTTCAACCTCGGGTCCCCAAACGATACGATTGGCAGCAGCGTGCGTGTCCTCAATGCGAATCGCCGGGGCGGGAAAAGGTATCTGGACTGTATTGTACACGCCTTTCGGTGGTGTCTCTTCCGGTTTGAATTGCAATGTGTCGTATTTCGCGAGTGGAAGGCCCGTGTACATTTGAATAGCGCGGTCCGCTACATCCCGGATGGACACTACCCCTGGCGTGACGTACCAGGGGAGCGGGTGATCCTGCAAATAGGTGCTGCCGATGTAGTCCTTGCTTCCCAGAAAGCTGTATCGCAGCGTGTCATACCAGCTTGGTACCGGATTGAAGTAGTAACCAGCATCCACTCCGGCGCGGACATTTCCACCCAAATCCTTGTACTTACGATCACCAGGGCCTCCTGGGCCATAGCCCACCAGTTCCGCTACCGCAAATCGCATTGTTTCCCCTGGGGGCAACAGATAAGGGAAGAAGCCGTACCCCCGCGAAACCGGCTGCCACCACGAAAGGTTGGCTGAGGTTTTGGTACGTCCCTTCCAATACTTCCACAGCGCAGGTTCAAACTGGGTGCAGAAGCGAGTCGAATCATCCTCCCCTTGCCAGATACCTGTCTTGCGCCTTAGAGTCGGGTCCATCCACGTGGCCGTCTTTGCCTCTGCCGGCAGGTTCCCGTTCTCGTAACGCAGGAGAAACGGTTGCTTAGCTTTACCGTTTTCGTCCCACATACCTGCGCTATCGCTGGGAGCAAGGAAGACCTGGGAGGTTTGCTTTCGGGTGGCCAGGTGCTCGTAATCATAGTGGAGCACCATGATTCCCACTGCCTGGGGTGAATTAAGGCCGCCGCGATTGCCAGGTGATGACCACTCTTCGAAAAACACGGGGTCTGGCAAACCATCGCGCTCGTGGTTGTAGCTCATCCAACGTTTCAGGTCAAAGCGCGCAAAGTGATCTCCGAGGCCTGCCGGCGGCTGCCCCCGGAAGGCGCTTTCAGTCCAATTCCCATGATTCCGCTGGTACCCGAACATCGAGGGGGCAAAGGTGTTGGCAAAGGTGATGAACACGTCGAAGAGCGTATCCGAGGTGATATTTGTGAACTCGTACTCGTAGATGATAAAGCTGTCGTAGCCGGGGTAGCTCCAAGCCCTGCTGGTGCGTGTCACCCGAATGCCCACGGGCGTGTCCCAGCGCGCGATAATGATTTCCTCAGCCTCGTCCGGATTGAACGACGGGTTGAGCGTACCGTCAGCGAGCACCGGAAAGTTCTCTATTCGCTGAATGTCGAGGGGCATGCTGTAGACACCCACCACTGGCACCGGGTCGCCGCTCGAGTTGGAGACGGCACCACAGAACGCGTATTTGCGCCCACTCGGGCGTGTGCCCGCGATCCAGACGCCGCTGCCGAACGAGTTGTGTTGGCCTGGGTAATTCCTCCGCTCAAGGACGATGCGCGAGTACGGAGGCCACTCCATGCAGGGAGTTCCCGGTTGCACGGTGCCACCTGCGCTGTAAGCTCGGCCCAACTCCCCTGTGTTGAAGACGGTCTGGTGGAGCATGCCTCGAGAGTGCACGCGCCAATCCCGTTGCTCCGAGGCAGCCAACTGTACCCAGCATAGCACAAGTAGAATAGATCGCACAGTTCTCATAGTCCGCTCACCCGGATTGGCCTAAAACTCCACCACCATGCCACAGTGGAATGAACGTGGTGCATTGTCATAGATGAGAAACGATTGGTCGAGGCTGAATGGGCCTTGTCTCCCTTTGTCCCACCAGTAGCGTACGCCGTTGTCTTTGTCGTCGATGGGATACTGCTCGTAGTACTGAAGCGGGAGGTTTGGATTTGTGGCAGTCGGGCGCTGGAAAAGATAGTCGTAGTTAAGTATCTTGTGGTTGAAAACGTTGAAGACCTCGAGGTAAAGCCTGCTGGATAGGCCGAGGAACCTATGCAATGTCTTGGTAATGCGGAGGTCCGCGCTGTGCTCTGTCGGGGCGCGCTTCACATTGATGAGGCGGATATCGCTTGGCGAGGTATAGGGTCTGCCACTTCGCACGGTAGCGTAGAAGGAGACCGAGGCCTCAGCAAGCGGGCGCCACCGCCCAAGCGAAGGCCCCCAGTCTTTGCCTGTGGTGTAACTCATGGTCAAAACCAAGTTGTGCGTCCTGTCGAAATCGAGCACTATGTCGCGGGTCGGCACGTTAGTCAGGTCGGTGGTCACAACCATGCTCGTGTCGCGGTTGAAGATCGGCGTAGCGGCCGTGGCCGTTGCGCTCTTACCGGTCGCATACCCGTACTGGTAATTGACCGAGCCAGTTAGAGCGCCCCTCCTCTTGCTCACCATCACCCGGAAGCCGCGAATATCCGCATAGTCCAGGTTGAAGTATGAGCTCACCTGGTACCCCGCCCTTTGGTCGATGAAATTGGCCTGCTGCACAAGGTGTTTGACGTCTTTGTAATAGCCACTCACATCTACGGTAAACCCCTCGCCAAGGGCCTGCACCACGCCGACATCGTAGCTATTGGTCGTCTCGGGCTCCAGTTTAGGGTTACCGAGGATGATGGGATCGTGTAACCTTTGGCCTACGCGCTGGGCAACGAGATACTGTAACGAGGGCCTTTGCATGAAGGCACCGTAGTTGAGGTGAAACACCGTGCTCGCCGACACCGGAAAGGAGAATCCAAGCCGTGGCTGCAGGCGAGCATAGGTGGGCGAGCGCTTTCGTTGCCCTCTATCGGGCGAAAACCTGCCCAAGGAATCTGCGCTCCCGAATGGCGTATAGAGGTCCACATAGTACTCGGCCCCCGAATGCCAGACATCCAATCGCAGCCCCACATTTGCGATAAGGCCCTCGAATTCCATTTTGTCCTGGGCGTAGAAGGCTGCTTCAAATGGGTGCGCAGTGTAGCGCTCTAATTGTCGACTCGAGCGAACATTGAGGAAATTTGACACGTCCACTGAGTAAGCGTTAAGCTGCACCCCCGCGTTGAGCAGGTGCGCTCGTGTCACTTGACTGGTGAATGCACCATCCAGCGAAAGCGTGCGTGTCTTTTCCCTAGTGAAGGAGTCGTAACCCAGTTGGTAACTCAACTGATCAGGCGAGTTGTTGTTCGGGAAGGCGATTGTGCCGACCACCCAGTTGAAGTCAATCGAGTCCGGGAGGACATCCGGCACCGGGGTTGCCCCCACCATGTTGGAGGTGACGAGGGAATTCAACTTCAGCTCATAAAAGGTCTTCTGGCTCAACGTTTTGGTAAACCGTGCACCAAGCTGGGTATTGAGCCTCTTGCGCTGTCTAGTTCCCGTAATACGGTCCCACAGCCATCTCTGGTAGCCACTCACGCTGTTGGCGCCGGGAAAGACAATGTCATCTAAGCGCGACAGTCCACCGCTAATGCGGAGAGTGGCCGTGCCGCCCACGTCAGTCACGAGGTTCCCCATTGCTTGGTGTTCTTGGCTGGGTTGTTCCGTGGGAAAAACTGGCCATTCCCGTTCTGAGCGTAATGCCACAAACATGCGCATCTTCCGGTTGAGGGGCCCGCCCGTGGCCAGTTCCAACGCATAGTCCATGTTGTTTCCGTAGGTGAGGCCGATATCTCTACGGGTTTGTCCCCACAGGGCCCTCGCCACGGCCAGTTGCACCAATGTGTCGCCGGCAAAGCCACTGGTCAGTCCAGAGGCCATGGTGCCATAGTACGGTTGCGCGTGTTCGGCGCTCGGGTCGCCTCGCAGCCACACGTTTTCATCAAGGAGTAAGCGAAGATAGCGATTTGCGTTAGGATCGTAGACACTTGGCCCGAAGTGCTTGCGCCCTGGTGCGCGCACTCGCGACTCAAAGCGGGTGTGCCAGGTGTGCCGATCCCCCTCTTTCATCGAAATGTTCACAATGCCCGACTGGGCGTTCCCGTATTGCGCCCCAAAGCCGCTGGTGATCACCTCCACCTCCTCCACCCCGCTCATGATGGGCAAGAAGGCTGAGGAGCGGTCCAGGGGGTTAACAATACCCAAGCCCTGTAGGAGGTAGTATTCCTCGCCTTGTCGTCCGCCGCGAAAGTGGCCGTCCACAATGTCGGCCGCAAGTCCAATCACATCGCCGATGTCCCGGATGCCGGGAAGCATCTGCACCTCGTCGAAGCGGACGATGGCGCTAGTAGAGGTCTTGTCTCGTTCCACATCAGGGCGGGTCGCCTGCACCACGACCTCCCCTAGCTCCAACACGGTTTGCGTCAAGGCGAAATTGACCGGCGTGGTCCGACCCACGTTCACGATCACGTCGACGACCACCATCGGCTTATACCCCATCATCGAGGCGCGTATGGAGTACTTTCCTGGCGGCACATTGAGGATGTAGTAGGACCCGGTCCCATCCGTTGCCGCCCCCATGGTGGTCCCGACGATCACGACATTGGCGCCAGGTAGTGCCTCGCCGGTGCCCGCATCGGTGACCTTGCCGGCAATCTTACCTACGCTCTGCGCCATTCCTAGGCCAGCAGACCATAACAGCAGCGCGCAGACAGAGCAAAGCCTCATGCCTTTCATTGGCGCAAATTACCTCCCGCGATGGATAGGTGCACTCTGCTCTCCCGCTTCTCGCGTCTTCAGCGGAGCTTTCCAGGCCTCAATGTGGTACGCGACGTGAAAGCCTCGCCAGTTCGGCACAGGCAGCAAGGAAAGGCCCGAGCCCCTTGCCGTCGTTAGGGACCACTGGCTCCATGTACACATAGTACTCGTAGCTGCCATCGCGTACTTTCTCATGGTAGTCTCCACCCAGACCAGCACTCTTGCATATCCTTACCAGGTTAACACCTCCGCCTGAATCCTGGTACAGCGTAAACTTTGTCAGTCCTTGAAATCCTTTTCGAACAGTTGAGAGATACGATTTGTCCAAGTATCCGATGCGTACTGCTTTTGCCAGCGCATAGACGAACATCGCGGATGCCGAGCTTTCGAGGTAGTTCCCGGAGCGGGTCCCTTGATCTATGACCTGGAACCAGAGCCCCGTACGGGCATCCTGGTACCTGCGCACGGCTTGAGCTAGGTTACCCAACGACTTGATGAGGTCGCCGCGCCTCGGGTGGCTTTCCGGGACAAAATCCAACACGTCAACAAGAGCCATCATGTACCATCCCAGGGCTCGAGCCCAAAAGGAAGGCGATACACCAGTGGCCGGATCTGCCCAGCTTGCTTGCCGTGAGTGGTCCCAACCGTGATAATAGAGCCCAGTCCGAGCATCGCGCAGGTGCCGTTCTACAAGCTCGAATTGCCGGAAAACGTCCTCCAGCAGGGTGCTGTCCCCATACATTGCGGCAAACTCTGCACAGAATGGCTGCGCCATGTAGAGTCCATCCAACCACATCTGATGCGGATAGATTGCCTTATGCCACAATCCCCCAAGAGCATTGCGCGGGTGTGTTCTGATCTGTTCCCGTATCTGCTGGGCTGCCTTTGCGTATTTTTGTTCCCCAGTCTGTTTGAACAGGAACAGGAGGAGCCGGCCTTCTTGCACGTCATCAAGACTATACTTGCCCGGGTTATAGCCTGCAATCTCGCCGTCCTCCTTCACTGCCCTATCGACAGTGGCCTTGAGGTACGAGAAATAGCGTTCCTCGTTGGTGACGCGCCACAGCTCTTCAAACCCGCGCAACACCGTCCCTGTTACATAGTCCCAGTCACCGTACCCGGCAGGCTGGCGCTTCATCACTGTCTCTGCAACGCGCGTGGCCCAAAAAAGTGGGTCTTGACTTTCGGGGCCAGGCGTTCGCTCACATGAGCCGAACGCTATTATGAGCGTGCAGAGGGAAACCGCGCTCCACTTTGCCAACCTCTTGTGCCCACTTGTGTCTTCCCACATCATTGCTACTGTATCAGCCCTCTTGCCCACTGCTTCGCCCTGCCTTTTCATGCGCTCGCTGGTGAAGTTGGAGCAATGCCACCCCCGTCTGTTCGCCCAACGGGTCACAGCCTGCTTTTTCCCTCCATGACTGAACAGACCCAGGTGCCTACGCGACTGGGAGCATACAGATCACCACTTGCGGTCTGATGCACCGTTCCCTCCCGTTTCTCCTCGGAGGATGGCCTCTTGGTGACACAAGGCATCAAAATAATCCTCCAGGTTTGTGTACCCATCTCCGTCAGGGTCGGCATTGCCATCTGCAGGATCGTTGGGGTTAAGGTTTCGCGCCAATTCCCACACGTCGGGCATGCCGTCGTGGTCAGAATCAGCAGGCGCGTCCCCATTGCGAAGCTCAGGCCATCCCCCCACTTGTTCCTGTGAATCGATGATCCCGCGTTTGCCCGAGCCGAACCTCGCTGTGCCGGTGCGCACCTCCTGGATGATCCGCTCATCCACCTGGTCGCGCCTGGGCAGCACCGCCCCCGCCTGCGCCAGGACCAATGCGTAGGCAGCCTCGGCGCTGTGCGTGGTCACTGGAGCCACGACAAAAGGTTCTGCAGCTCGAACCTTGCGCCAGAAGTCACCCTGAACTCCCCCGGCCCAGTTGTCCTCTGTGATTTGGTTGAAGCCGAAAACGTAGTTGTCGGCTATGTACCAACGGCCCTGGTCGCTCCACGGCTCCACGATCCTGTTCTTGTGCCTCGTTGCCGGGCCATACTTGTAATAGTTTCCGACAACATTGTATCGACCACCTTCCCCTCCATAGGCACTTTGCTCCCCCCAGTTGTAGATCACGTTGTTCCGGAAATCGACCAGTTCACGCTCGGGTTCTCCGTGGTAACGGCTGCCGTTGAAGCGTGGATTTCTGCTCGCATGGTGAGCGAGCAGGTTGTGGTGAAATGAAGCACCCTTGCCGCCCCAAATGCCGCCATAGCCGTGTGAGCCCTTGTGGTGGTAGGACCGGTTCAGGCTTTCGGCAATGATGCACCATTGCACTGTGGTGTTCTCGTTATCCCGGACTGTCAGCACCTCGTCAGTGGCCCAGCTAAATGAACAATGGTCAATGATGATGTCCTTCCGGAACATGACACTGAGCGCGTCCCCCTCGGTTTTCGCAAGGTCACCCATCCGCACCCGGATGTAGCGGATGATCACATTATCAGCGTCAACGATGAGTGGATAGCCGCGTATACAGATACCGTCCCCCGGGGCTGTCTGGCCGGCGACTGTCACGCTATCGCATGTGATCACCAGAGGTGAGAGCAACGTAATAGTGCCTCCGACCCTGAACACCACAGTTCGCGGCCCAGGTTGAGTGAGAGCCGCGCGTAAGGTGCCGGGACCTGAATCGTCCAGGCTGGTGACCTCGATTACTCTCCCCCCGCGACCGCCACTCACGAAGCGGCCAAAGCCCTCAGCGCCCGGAAAAGCAAGCGGCTGCGCAGAGAGGTAGGCCACAGCCACGAGGCTGGTTATGACAAGAACGACTCGCATGGACAGTCCACATCGCACCCGAACAACCGTCCCCGGCTAAGAGCCAGCGGGACTAACCTTCACGCCGTTGATGGTCACGTCCTTGAAGAAGATCCCTTGCACGTGCTCCAAAACGTTGCCGCTCTGCACACCGTCAAACGAACAATGTTCCAGTCGCAAATTCCTGACGGGGGACCGCTCGTAGGCTTTGACAAATAGAGCATACCGACTCTTCTTGCTGCTCACGTTTGTCAAGAAAATATTGCGAACAACTGGGGTGTGAAATCCCACATCGCCTTCGCCATAATGGTAGAAGATGTGGACCACTGCCTCCTTCACCTCACCCACTTGCACGTTGCGCATAAAGACGTTTTCGACCGTGCCGCCCCGCAGCGAGTTGGTTTTTATGCGCAAGGCTCTCTCCAGGTTGGGGCTGTCCATCACGCAGTCTTCGACGAAAATGTTCCGGCACCCTCCTGTGGTCTCACTTCCCATTACGACGCCACCATGCCCATCCCTCATGGTGCAATTGCGCACCACGATGTTTTCGCTCGGTATACCCACTCGCCTTCCGTCGGCATTCCGGCCGGACTTGATGGCGATGCAATCATCGCCAGTGTCGAAGTAGCAGTCGGTAATCAGAACATCGCGGGAAGACTCTGGGTTACACCCATCGTTGTTTGGGCCATGGCTTACCACCCTTACCCCTCGCACGGTCACATTCTCACAGAGCACAGGGTGAATGACCCACATCGGCGAGCGTTCGATGGTCACACCTTCAACCAGCACTCTCTTGCACTTGTAGAACTGGATGAAGTTTGGCCGCAAGTAGTGTCCTTCGCCAAAGATTCGCTTTTCGCCTGGTACTCCCTCCTCCGCCATGCGGAAAAGCTGCTCCCGATCCAAGTCCTGCTTTGGGGCCCCGGGAAACCAGCCATGCTTAGGGTTGCCGCACCAAGGCCACCACACTGTTGTATCCGCCTGACCGTCCAAAGTTCCTTCACCGGTGATCGCCACATCCTCTTGTCCGAAGGCGTAGATGAACGGTGAATAGTTCATGCACTCCACTCCCTCGAACCTGGTATAGACCACGGGGAGGTATTTCTTGGGGTCTCTGCTGAAGAGCATTCTCGCGCCTTTTTCGAGATGAAGGTTCACCCTGCTCTTGAGATGGATTGCGCCGGTGAGAAAGCTCCCTTCTGGCACGAGCACCAGCCCACCGCCTGCAGCGTGACACGCGTCAATGGCAGCCTGGAGAGCCGCTGTGCAATCGGTCTGGCCATCGCCGATCGCCCCGAAGTTAGTAACCACAAAGGTACGAGCTGGAAAAGTGGGAGGCGTGATGCGTTGCAGAATTGCCTCGACACTGTTCCAACCCGGGTTTTGGTGCTGACATCCCGGCCAAAGGGCCGCAAGAAACCCGAGAAGGAGTGCAAACCCGAAAGGCCAAAGGCCCTTGGGCAACCTTTTGATGGCCGGGCTCCCTCTGATCATGACACACCCTTCCTGCTTTGTTAGTCACACTCCCGTATCATCACCATTCCCCGTAGGGAGGTTTTTTCCCTCCTCAATTCAACTCCAAAGCCGTGGTTCGTACCGGACACCACAGCACCGTGTAATCGGCAAGGTCCTTTCGCTCCCCGAAGCGTCCAGTGCACTTCCTAATGAACGGCGCCCGCGAATCGAGGCAGACATCCAAGTCCCCTCGCCTCTATCCACTCATGAGAACCCGCTTCCTGAGCGATACTGCAGGCGAACCCAGGGGGTCCTGGACGATTGGCCAGTCGTACCTACCAAGTGTTGCGCCCCTTGCCTTGTGGGCACGCAACCCCACAACGACTACCCCTTTTCTGGAGTATGGTACGCGTCCCTTCGCCACCTTCGGCAAGCCGACGACCATACGGACAATCCGTGAGTAACATGCTCAGATTCGCAAGCAATGGTCTGAAGCTGCATGATATGAAAGTCCGAGGCACCCGCGGATGCCACACCCCTCCCTGGACCGAAGAGGGTGAGTAGCCGGCGGGATGAGGCTGTGCCACGCTCGCACGCTTGGGCACCACTGAGCGTCACTTCCCGCCGGCTTGCAAGCAGGACGTACGCAAAGAGTCGCTGAAACAAGACTCTCTGCGGTATTTGTCACCCTCGTTACAACAATGGCGCAGACTACTTCATGAGCACCATCTTCCTAAACGCCTCGTGCCGACCTGCCTGTATGGCGTACAAGTAAACTCCGCTTGGCAATTGGCTGCCGTCAAAACTGATAACGTGTTGCCCAGCCCCCACGCGCTGCGCAAGCGGCGTCGCAACGAGACGACCGAGCATATCGTAGATCTTAAGCGTGACAAACTCTGGTCTGCTGATGTTGAAGCGGATCGTGGTACAAGGGTTGAATGGATTTGGATAGTTCTGATAAAGGGCAAACTCCAGCGGAGCCGCCTGTCGCCGCTCCACCGAAGTCACCCATACCTCCCATTCAGCCTTTTTCGCAGGGAACCAGTTGAGGTCGCCTGCCGGAAAACCGCCCAGCGCGCCAGTATATGCCGCGGTAGAGGTCGGGTAGCTGCAATCAAGCGTGTCGGCAAAGTATTGCCACGGCCTGCGATCATAGTCATCAGTTGCCCGGTTCCACTTGTCGGAAGGAGTGTTCTTGGTCTTGTTTCCGCCGTTGGGGTTGCGGTACCACTCCGCCATGTTGACCATGGGCCGTGGCCGGTTAGCAAGGACAATGTCTTCCTTGACGAAAGCGTTGGAGGAATCGGCTCCGAGTCGGCTGCAGATGTGATGCGTGAGCGCGGGACCCTCACCCAGTAGACCTTCGGCAGCGTGGCGGTCATAAAAGGCCTGCACCTCCGGGCTCACCGCGTAATAGTTGCCCGTTACCACCCAGTGGGTTGTGTCATTGGGCACCGAAAGTACCCAGGCCATGCGCCCCAGGCCATTCCGAGGATCCAGCTCGCCCGGCTCCTCAAATTCTGCCTGGCGGGTGCGGTCGGTGTCCGCACCGGCGATGAAATGGTCAACGAAGAGGTTGTTCGTGATGCGGCACTCCTTACCAAGCCAACCCAAGACCAGCGTCCCGTGGTAGCCTAGCGAGTTGACCACTGTGTTGTGGTCAAATATGAAGTGGTTGATGGCCGCGACACTAGCGCGGTGGCGCACAACGCGGTCGTGGAAGTTAACGAAAGTGTTGTTGATGAAAATGGCCGAGTCACAGGAGGCATTGCGGAAGTCTATGGGCTTGCCTGCGCCAAGGTTCGAGGTGCCCAAGTCGCCCATATTGGCGAAAATGCAGTTTGTAATCTTCACGAGGCGCGTCGCCTGTTCCAGGCGGATGTGTTCCCCGCGCGACTGGGTGATTATGCACCCATCGATGACAAGGTCAAAACCCGCAGCTCGGGAACGGATCAAACGTGGTGGGTTGTTGGCGATTTGTCCCTCCATTGACTCGATAAAACCGACCAGCACGATGTCCTTAAGATACACGTCCTCTCCCATCTCGATGAAATGGGAAGGAAACACGCCCGTTGCCGCGTCGGCTATCAGGTAGATCACCGGCTTCTGACCCGTTCCTTCTTCTGCCCTAATGCGCAGAACCCAGCCATTGTTGGTCAACACACCATTGAATAGGTAGAAGCCGTCCCGCTTCAGCACGTACACACGGCCGGGGGGCCGGCTGACGTCGTCCTCAATCTGCTTGTTGAGGAACGTGGACCCGTCAGTCGGGGGAATTATCAGCTCGTCCTGAGCAACGAGCCCAGCTGGCAGTGCCAAAACAGCTGCCACCAACGCCGCTAGCACTCGGGACCCTCTCATGGCGGTTCCCTCCTACGTTTGGTTTACACCCACAAGCCTGCAACCTCCCGGCCGGCCTCCTGCCGGGCCTGGGCCGCGCAGGGGCCAACCTGTGGAGGTACCTTTTTGTCAAAGGTTGATGCGTACGCCCACATCCGCGGTCCATCCATAGATCTCATCTGTGCTCAGCAGGTCCCATCCCTGAATTCTGTTCAACACCGACGTTCCTTCATGGAGGTTCGACAGATTGTTAAGGTTGAACATGAATGCCAGGTTGTGAGTAATCTGCTGTTTGAGCGCCAGGTCCCAACGCGTATAGGCATTCTGCACTACGTCACTACGTCCATCCACTGAGAATGTTCGGTTGAACCGTCCCTGGTGAAACACCGAAAGCCTTCCTGAAAAGCCCCCAATGTCATAGCCGATCGCAAAATTGCCGAAGAGTTGCGGTTGGCCCTCTAACTTCTGCTTGCGCTCTTCCAAAACGTACCGGGTCTTCTTCACCGGAAACGGTAGCGGTGGAACCACAACTTCGTACGTTTCCACCCTTGTGCTTGGGATAAACGTCTCCGACCGGACTACGGACAGATTGTAGCTGAGAACGATATTGCCTAACAGGCCAGGCAGAAAACGGAGGTTCGCTTGGTGTTCCAGTTCTATCCCCTTCACCACTGTCGGCTTGGTGGAGTTATACGGGAAATAGAGCACGAACTCGTTCACTCCAAAGGGGTTCTTTACCCCAATCCCCAGACTATCCAGCGCCGACTGCCCCACCATGGGCAAACCGTTCATAAAATGGAACATGTCCTCCACTTTCTTATAGAAAGCGGAGATAGAAAGAAGACCAATCTTGTTTCCGAAAAAGGAGGTGTTCACCTCAAAGTTCCATGCCTTTGCCGCCTTAAGATGTGGGTTGCCAACGTGGAGGTTGTTGCCGGGGAAAAACGTACTGCGCGCCTTCAACACGACGTTCGGCAGTCGGTAGTTGAAATCTGGCCGAGCAAGAGCCTTGTACGCGGCGAGACGGACATTCGCAAAAGAAACCGGACGCACCGTTGCGTGGAAATTCGGCAGCCAAACTGTTTCCTGATGAGAGGCCGTGGTGTCTCGAATGGCGCCGGTCGGTACTGGAAAGCCACTCAAGGTCCCCTTTGAGTAACGCGACAGGTAATCGTTGTTCTCGTGCTCAACCCGGACCCCTGCCACGACCGTCACCCTCTGCCCAAACCGTAGAGTGTTCATTAGGTAGGCTGCAGACACACGTTCGGTGATGTCGTAGTAGAGGGCATCCGGCTCAAGATTCCGTTCATATTCGGGATTTCGCCCCGCAGGATCTTGATAGCCATCGCGATTCAGCTCCCACCATAAGCGAACAGCATCTCGGTTGAATAGAGGGTAGAGGGCATACTTACCAAAGAGCTTCCTCTGCGCCGGAACAGGATCGAGGAAATTGGTCATCAGAATCATGTTGCCGGCCTTCTCCAGGCTCGCAAACCGGGTGCCCGCAAAATTCTTGCGAACAATAGTACCGGCCGAGTCAACATATTCCGCAAAAGCTTCATTGTAGTAAGGAGAGAACACTTCGGAACGCGACCTATCCCTTGCCCGATCCCGGTACTTCCCCCCGAGTTTGATCTCCCCTGAAAGGTGGCTGCCCAAGGTGTACTCCCGGGAGATGTTGAGGAAACCGGTCCTCTCTGTGTCGTGGTTTTCCTCCCCACGGAAATACGCTGTGTACAAGTAGGCCATTTTGAAGTTGTTCAGGGCGTAAGGAATGATGAGTTCGGGTGGTCCGTGAAGTACCGAGGTTGGTACGGGCCGCATGTGCGAGAGCGGATTCCCTTGGGGATCGGTCGTGGAAGGTTCGGTGAAGTCAATCTCATAGTCAAAGGGAAACTCGGATTTGGAGTTGGCGTAAGACAAACCCCAATTGGCGCTGAAGCCAAAGAGATGATTGTCTCCGACCAATGACCCCGTGTAGGTGCCAATCTCCTGTTCCCGGTCTCTCGCCGCGTAAAAGAGCTCCTCTCCTGTGGTGGGGTAATTGCGCCGATACTCAATGAAGTTTCTTTTTGTTCGATTGAAAATGTTGTTCAGCCGAATGGAACCACGGTCCGGGGTATCTACATCGAGCAAGACGCTCAATCCCTGCCGGTAGCGCGTTTCGTCGGTGAAGTTGAGGGTAAAATCCGTAATCTCGTAATCGGTACCACTTGCGATTGCTCGCAGTTCATAGTCCAGGTCCAGATTTTCCTTGCTCCTGTCCTTCTTCTCTGCGTTCGCTGACACCTGCACGCCGAGCACATCACCAAAAAAGCGCTGCCCGTAACGAAGTACCCAGTCATACTGGTCGTAGGTACCACTCAGGCGATTGTGCGCCCCCCGTCCGTCTACGCGCATGAGGCGTGAAGAAGGGGCCCTGCGGGTGACAAAATTTACGCTGCCGGCAATAGCATCTCCGTCCTGATCGGCGGTAATGGCTTTATACAGCTCGATGCCCGCCAATGATCCCTGAGAAATCGTGCTGAGGTCAACGCCCCGGGCGTCAGCGTCGGTCGGAGCAATGCGGACCCCATCGACCATGAATGCGCTAAATTTGTCACTCAACCCTCTGAGGACGATCTTGTTCGCTTCCCCGCCCGAGCGGCGCACAGAGACCCCAGGCAGGCGACCTACCGACTCGGCAGCATTGGCGTCGGGTACCTCCTGGATTTTCTCCTCCGAGACCACATTCATTATCGTGTTGGCCGTCAACTGCCGGTTGATGGCCGCAGCTTGGCCCACCGCTTGCGCGGTAACAACTACCGCCTGCCCCTGGAGCACATCAAGGGCCAAGGCGACATCGTGCCGCAAAAGCTGTCCCGGTCGCACTTGCAGGGGGATGTTCTTTGTCTTGTAACCGATGTACGAGACACGCAACACATACTCCCCTGCAGGCACCCGTGTGATGCGGAAGGTGCCCTCTAAGTTGGTGGAGCTACCCAGCGCTGTTCCCACAAGGTAGACATTGGCACCCACGAGCGGCTTGCCGGTAGAAGAATCGCTCACCACCCCATAGATGTGCCCTTGGCCCAACGCTACCACGGGAAAAAGTACTACCCCCAGGGACCCTGCACACAAAAGTGTAGTGAAGGGGCGCATGTATCACCTCCCCATCTGTACGGCATCGCCAAAATGCAGGCTCTGCTCGCCACATGCCAGACCAGAGTGCTGCGGACGCTCGCTCGTGAACATTATTCAACAAAGACATTCGCTCACGCGGGAGACCGAAAAGAATCAGTTCTTTACTTTCGTGAGCAGGACCGCGCAGCTCTAACCCTTCAGCCGCCCGAGCGAAACTCCCTGCGTGCTGCCAGATGACACTGCGGGGTGTGGTGGCCCTTACTCCCGCAGCGATCGCTCCCTCGCTGAGCGGAATTCCGTCACAAATGACCACCGCAATATAACTTCTGCTCCTGAATAAGTAAAGTTCATAACGGTCAAAAACAATGTATTATCAAGTGTCAAGGCATGTCAAAAACTGACTAAAACCTTTGGCCAACGGGCACCATGCTGAATCTCGGACACCTGACCAGAACCATTGACTTTTCGGTTGCTTTTCCCGTTTAGGATGCGTAAATTCACAGCGGGCAAGGGAAACCACACAAGCCATTCGGCCGGTGGGAGGAAGCAAAAGAACATGATCGACGAAGCGATTCAAAAAAGACTGTTGGAGAAGATCCTGGCAAGCGAGGAATTTGCCAGCTCCAAGATTCACCAACAGCTTTTGACTTATCTATTTGAAGCCACAAAAGCGGGAAGGCGACTAAAGGAAACGACTATCGCCATGGAGGTCTTTGGCAAGGACGCGCACTTTAATCCTGCCGAGGACACGACTGTGAGGTCCCACATCTACACGCTAAGGAGAAAACTCGAGAAATACTACCTCACCGAGGGAAAGGAAGACAGGTTTCGGCTGCAGATACCTAAGGGGAACTACGAGGTGCATTTTCTCCCTGAGACTGCTGCGGACCTCTCCTTGCGGCGTTCATTTGCGCGGCGGCTACGTTATGCCCCTCTCATACTCAGCGTTCTACTGGCCGGACTCGCGCTCGGATTGTGGCTCCACAATCGAAGTTTGCGCAGGGAGCTGGCTTCTCACCGCCCAATCCACGTGGAAGACCCCATCTGGTTTCCTTTCGCCCACTCGGCTCTGCCCGTGCTTGTAGCGGTGGGTGATCACTTTTTCTACACAGAGTTTCGACCGGAGTACGGAAGGACTGTGTACGTGAGGGACCTCACTATCAACTCGGAGGAGGATCTCAAGCTTTTCAGAGCGCGTCATCCCCAGGTGCAGGTGACCGATCACCGCGAGAAATACTATCCCCACCACAGCATCTGGAGCTTGCCCCCAGTGCTCACCGCCCTGGCGTCATTTCAGCAGCGCCCTTTGCTGAAAAGCGCATCGGAGCTGCGGCCAGCCAATCTTGAGGAATACAACATCATTTTTGTGGGTAGCATCAAGACACTCGGTATCCTGCGTCACACGGTGATCACCGCATCGGACTTTGACTACGAGATCGTGCCGCATCGCATCCGCTATCGATCTGCAAGTTCGGATTGCGTACGGGTCTTCGAGGCTCCCCTGGCCTCGGAGGGACCGAGTGAGGATCTTGCTCTGATCCTCAAACTGCCCGGACCTCGCAAGAACGTGATTCTCGTCGTAGCTTCCTTCGGCTCCTTGGGCGCACCAGAAGCGGTAAAGCACATCACCGACCCAAGCAAGCTTGCGCTTCTGGAGGAGCTGTTGCGCAAGAAGTGCGGCGTTGTGCCACAATACTTTGAGCTACTAATGCGCATTTCCGGAATCGACAAAGTTGCGTTCGACACTGAGATTTTGGTGGCCGAGGAGATAAGGCGCGACAGAACACATCTTGGCCCCGTGGAGTAGGTGCGCGAAGAAGGAGATACGGGGCAACGTCCACAAGAACACACGGGCAAAGCCCACATTTCCATGCAGCCGCAGAGTTCAGAGGGCGGAGGTTTCAGTTGCTCGACTTCCGATTTGAGCAGGGGACGAAGAAGGCGGGACTGCGCAAGAGCCTCAGGTCTGTGCTTTGTCCAGCTCCGCCAAGAGACGTTCGGCTCGTTGTTTAAGCGGAGAGGCTACACGCACGGCGAGTATGTGCTGAAGATGCTCCTGCGCCTTGAGGGGTAAGCCCAGGTCCACGTATGCAGCAGCCGCATAATAGTGAGCAAGCAGGTTGTTTCGGTTCTGCCGGATTGCTTGCTCCAAAGGTTCCACCGCCTCCCTGAAACGCCCCAAAAGAACGAGGCATTTGCCCTGAAGTGCAAGTGTCGCGCTGTCCGACCGGCCAAGTCTTAGAGCCTGCGACAATGCCTGATGCGCGCCGGTGGGGTCGCCGAGAAGGTCACGCACGATTCCTTGTTTCTTGTAGTGGATGCCTTCGTTCGGCTCTATCTTGATGGCCTGCGCGCATGCCTCCTCCGCTTTGTGGAGTTCCCCCAAGCGCAGGTATGTAGTTGCGAGGAGCGCCCAGACGTGGGCGTCCTTGCGTTTCTTTTCTACATAACTCTCCAATAGCCGTCTTGCCGTGTCATAGTCCCCTTCGGCCAGGGCGCGGTACCCGGAGGAGAACAGGTCGTCAGTACCCATGGCAGTTGGCGCAGACTGTTGGGGCAGCGACCGCGGCACCACGATGGAATGGCGTGCCAATGGGGCAAGAACGCCGCTCTTGTCAAGCTCAACTACCTTTCGGAAGCATTCGTTGGCCTTGTCCGTGTTACCGAGAGCAGAGTAGATTTTCGCCAGACCGAAGTAGGCTCGAGGCTCGTTGGGCTTCAGTGCGAGCACGCGCTCATAAGTAGCGACAGCATTGTCGTGCTCCCGCAGAATGCTCTGCGTGGCTGCCAGATTAATGAGCCCGGCAATGTTGTCCGGTTCAAACCGGAGTCCTTCCGAAAAGCATTTTCGCGCTTCGGCGAATTTGCGCTGTTTGATAAAGGCCCTCCCGAGCAGGAAGTAGGCGCGGTGGTACACAGGACAGATGCTGAGGACACGTTGCAGGGAGGCAATCGCTTCGTCGAATTTTCCCAGTTCGAACTGAGCAATGGAGAGGTTGAACCAGTAGTGGGGGTCATCGGGGTTAGTATCGCATGCCAGTCGCCACTGTGCGGCCGCCTGGGAAAAGTCGCGTTGCCGGGCAAGCTCTAGGGCTTTCCGGTGGTAGCTTTCGGCCACTGCATCGTAGGCAGGTGGGGTCCAGCGCAGAACCGCCCGCTCGCCCTCCACGCTGATCTTCAGCTCCCCCACCGCGAAACGGTATTGGCGTATGAGGGCCTCCTGGAAGGCCAACCGCCACTCGGCGGAGTCAAGGTCGGTGCCTTCGTCGTAAATCATGCCCGCGTTTTGGGCAGTGATGCTGACTTGTACGACTTTCTGGCTGGGTATGGATGTCATGTCCCTGCCCGTTGGCCTGTTGGGTGCGCGGATCCGTCACCCCGGGGGGTGTTCGCAGTGTTGAGGTGGTACGCCAGCCGGGACTTGAACCCGGAACCTTTGGCTCCGGAGGCCAACGCTCTGTCCAATTGAGCTACTGGCGCATGTTACGGTCAATGCCTTGCCAAAGAGGCCTTCGCCGCCTTAACAGTATTGCGCATTAACATTGCGATGGTCATCGGCCCGACCCCGCCGGGGACCGGGGTGATGGCTCCCGCTACCTGAGACACCGCTTCAAAGTCCACGTCACCAACCAGACGGTAGCCTTTGGGCGACAGCGAGTCTTGAACCCGATTTACCCCCACATCGATCACAACCGCCCCGGGCCGGACCATGTCCGCCTTGATAGCCTGTGCCCGACCGAGTGCCGCCACCAGAATGTCGGCAGTCCTCGTCACGGCAGCCAGGTCCTTGGTTCTACTGTGACACAACGTGACCGTGGCGTTGGCGCCAGGGGCTTTCTGCGCCAAAAGGATCGCCAATGGGAGGCCCACAATCTGGCTCCTGCCGACGATCACCACATGCTGCCCATCAGGGTCAAAACCGGACCGCAACAGGAGCTCCTGGATGCCTGCCGGCGTGCACGGAACAAGCGTCTCCTCGCCCGAAACCAACTTTCCCCGATTGATAGGGTGGAAACCGTCCACATCCATCGCGGGGGGAATGGCTTCTAGAATAGCCCGTTCGTCGATGTGCGGCGGCAGCGGGAGCTGCACCAGGAGCCCATGCGCCCAACCGTCGCTAACAATGCGCCTCAGCGTTGCCAGGACTTCCTCCTGGCTTGTCTGCGCAGGAAGGTGGATGGTTTCCGAGTGAATGCCCAGTTCCTCGCACGCTTTCCGCTTCGCGCGAACATAGCTTGCTGAGGCCGGATCATCTCCCACAAGGACCACTGCAAGCCCGGGTTGAAGGCCCAAGGCCCGGAGGCGACTGACCTCAGTTCTGAGCTCGGCTGTGATCTGGCCTGCAATCGCCTTGCCGTCTATCAGTCGCGCAGTCATCGCATTGTACTACCTGGCGCACATTTCGTTCCGCACATGGGCCGGCCTCACTTTGCGTAGTCGACGGCGCGATACTCGCGGATGACCGTCACCTTGATCTGGCCGGGGTATTCCATCTCTGCTTGTATCTTCTGGGCGATTTCCGAGGACAGCTGTTCTGCCATTGCGTCGCTTACCTTTTCCGGTTCCACCATCACCCTGATCTCGCGGCCCGCCTGGATAGCGTATGCCCTGCCCACGCCGCTAAACGACTTGGCAACCTCCTCCAGTTTCTCCAGCCGCTTCACGTAGCTTTCCAACGACTCGCGGCGGGCACCGGGCCTGGAGCTGGAGATCGCGTCGGCAGCTTGCACCAAGATCGAGATAGGCGAGGTAATTTCCACGTCCTCGTGGTGTGCGGCAATGGCGTTGATCACCACCGGGTTCTCGCCGTACTTCTTGGCTAACTCCACGCCAATCTGAGTGTGTGTTCCCTCCGTGTATCGGTCAATAGCCTTGCCGATGTCGTGGAGCAGACCGGCGCGTTTGGCCAGATTTGCATCGAGCCCCAACTGGGCTGCCATCAAGCCCGCCAGGTACGAGACTTCAATGGCGTGCTGCAGAGCATTCTGGCCGTAGCTGGTGCGATAATGAAGTTTGCCCAAAAGCTTAACCAACTCGGGGTGAAGACCGTGCACGCCAGTCTCCAGCATTGCCTTCTCCCCTTCTTGGGAAAGACTCTCTTCGACTTCCTGGGCAGTCTTCTGTACCACCTCCTCGATGCGCGCTGGGTGGATGCGCCCATCGGCGATCAACTTCTCCAGCGCCTGACGGGCAATCTCGCGCCGCAATGGGTCAAATCCGGAAAGAATCACCGCCTCTGGCGTGTCGTCGACGATGATCTCGATGCCCGTGGCCATCTCAAACGCGCGGATATTGCGGCCCTCGCGCCCGATGATGCGTCCCTTCATTTCATCGTTCGGCAGGTTGACCACCGAAACCGTGGTTTCTACCGAATGGTCGGCGGCCGAGCGCTGAATAGCCTGCAGAATGATCTCGCGCGCCTCCCGATTCGCATTTTGCCGCGCCTGGTCTTTGATCTCCTTCACCATCTGCGCGGCTTCTTGGCGCGCCTTCTCCAGCAGGTTATCCATGAGGATCTTTTTCGCCTCCTCATGAGACAACCCGGAAATCTTCTCCAAACGCGCGTTTTGCTCTTCGATGAGACGGTCTAACTCCTCCTGCCTCTTCTTGACTTGAGCTGATTCCTCTTTGAGCTGCTGGCTAAGTTGCTCGAGATCCCGCTCCTTCTTGTTGAGCAGGTCAGCGCGCTTATCGAGGTTCAGCTCCCGATTGGCAAGCTGCCGCTCAAGGTTTTGGAGCTCTACGCGCCTGGACTTGGTCTCATTCTCAAACTCTTGCTTCATCCGAAGCCATTCGTCCTTGGCCTCCAGCAGCTTTTCCTTGCGCAAGGCCTCGGCGGTCTTCTCGGCTTCGGAAACAATCTTCTCGGCCAGCTTTTCTGCGCTGGCGATCTTGCCCTGGCCTACCCTTTTGCTGGCATACCAGCCTGCCACGAAAGCCACCGCAGCACAGCCGATGGCGATGATCAACGTCGTCACATCCATATCCGCTCCACCTCCTGTGGTCACCGAGGCACAACGGTCTCGTGCCACATCCATAGCCGAAACTCGCGGCTCGATCGCGGCGAGTCGCTTCGCCTGCGCACCATCACCTGGGGGCGTGACGACTGGTAGGTCAGGTCTGGCTACCGGCTGACTGTTCGGTTGACCCCGCAGGGGGACACCGCTCCGGGTCAGCCGCTGATGATGACTCTCTTAAGACTACCGCCAGCTTCTCTGCAAGCCTCCGTACCCGTTCTTCATAGGCCTCAAGGGGACGCTCTCTCTGTTCGCGTTCGCGAAAGAGCTCATCTGCGATATTCAATGCGGCCAGGATAGCCACCTTGAGCACTGGACGCCCAGCGGCCACCTGATCGACCTCGCGCATCTTTTGGTCCACGTACCGGGCCACCCGCAGAATGTACTCCGGATCAGTGGACCCGCGCACCGGATAATCGGTCCCGAAGATATTGACTTTTAGAACGGTGTACTCACTTGACATAACGCACGTTTGCCTGGATCCTTGCCAGTCATCTGCCCCAATGGCCCCACTCGCCCCCATTTAGCGAAGCTGTTCTGTCTCCAGTCGTTCCAAGAGGTGGCGAATACGATTGCGCACCTCCTGCAGCGTCTCTTTTTCCTCGGGAGTAGTCACTCGAACGGGCTCGACCTGTGGAGTAGTTCTCACAGCCACTTGTGCCTGCAACCGCTCGATCTCCTCCAGAAGTCGGCTGTTCTGCGCGCGCAACTGCCGGTTCTCTTCGCGCAGACGCTGAATGAGCTCAAGGGCAGCATTGACACGCGCTTCGAGCAACTCTAGATTCTGAAATTCCGCCATTCCCGATTCCACTCACGACCTCAGCACCGCGCCGGTCTTTTCGCGCAAGCCGTTCACGATGCGGTCCATCGCCTCATCCACTTCCTCATCGCGCAGGGTACGATCCTCTTCCTGGAAGGTCAGAGAGAAGGTAAGGCTCTTCTTCCCCGGCGGAATCTGCTTTCCAAGAAAGAGATCCACCACTTGCACGTCCCGCAGAATTCGCCCACCAAAGGTGCGAATGGCCTGCAGAAGCTCTTCCACGTGCACCCTTTGGTCCACGACGACGGAAAGGTCCCTGGGAGCATGTGGAAAACGTGGCACCGGTCGATACACCGCTGGCCGTAGCGCATACTCGCGCACCAGCTCTAAGAGAACTTCTATGGCGAAGACCTGGCGTCGCTCGATGTCAAAGTGGTCGAGCACTTCTTGCGTCACCTGACCGAACCGTACCACTGGCCGACCGTCCACCAATACCTGCAGACCTCCTTGCTTGCAGACCCGCCAATTGCCTGGGGCGAATTTCGGCGCAGGGACGCGCCAAAAGGCACACAGAGCCTCTACAAGGCCTTTCGCATCGAACAACGTCACTTCGCGGTGTTCAGCGGACCAGTTGCGGGGGCGCACCAGCCCGGTGAGCACCACGCCAAGAGCCTTCCACTCCTGATAACCTTCCCCAGTCTTGGAAAAGCACCGCCCCATCTCGAAAACCCGCACCGTCGCAGCTCCACGATTCACGTTGTAGGCGCAGACTTGGAGCAAACCTGGGATAAGGCTTGGACGTAGCGATGAGTATTCCTCACTCAGTGGGTTCTTCAATCGGACGAGGTCCCCCTCTCGCGCAAAAGCAGCAACACGCGTCGAGTCAAGCAGACTGATGGTGCATGCTTCGAAGAAGCCCAGGCCTATCAGGCACTGCCGTGCACGCTCCTCAAGCAGGTCTTGGAACATCTGAGGCCGAGCCTGCTCAATGGTAGAGACCGTACGGGCCGGTATGCGGTCGTACCCCCATACGCGCGCTACTTCCTCAATCAAGTCGACTTCCCGCTCCAGGTCCGGCCGAAACGTGGGTACGCGTACGCTCAACACGTCGTTCCGTTCTTCCACCTCCGCACCGAGAGCAGTCAGAATTCGCACACAGTCCTTGGTTGGGATATCAGCCCCAAGCACATGGCCCACGCGCTGGGGACGGAGGTTGATCTGCTTTGGCGCGATCGGTGACGGGTACACGTCCACAACCCCTTGTGCGACTTTACCGTCGCACAGCGTGACCATCAGCTGCGCGGCCCGCTCGGAAGCAAAGAGCACGCCGTTGGGGTCCACCCCGCGCTCGAAGCGCTGTGAGGACTCGGTCGATATTCCCAAGGCCTTGGAGGTTCGGCGAATGCTCTGAGGGGCAAAGTACGCACTCTCCAAAAGCACCCGGCTGGTGCTTGCACTCACCTCCGAGTTCAACCCACCCATCACACCGGCGATTGCCACAGGCCGGACACCATCGCAGATCAGCAGCATACCTTCGCGCAACAGATGGCTCTTGCCGTCAAGGGTGGTGAACTCTTCGCCTTCTACGGCCTGGCGCACTTCAATCCGCTCTTCCTCAATCAAGTCGTAATCAAAGGCGTGCAGGGGCTGCCCGGTCTCCAGCATCACATAGTTGGTCACATCCACGATATTGTTGATGGAACGAAGCCCGACAGCGTACAAGCGGCTCGCAAGCCACCACGGCGACGGTCCCACTTTCACATCGTATAGAAAGCGGGCCGAATACCGTGGACACCCCTGCAGGTCCTTTACCGCCACCTCGACTCGCTCCTGGGTTGAGAGGTCGGCGGTGGGCAGTGACACGGAGGGTCGTGTGAGGACATGGCCGAACCTGGCAGCGAGCTCGCGCGCGACACCAATGACCGAGAGGCAGTCCGGACGATTTGGGGTCACGTTCAGCTCGAGCACATAGTCTTCGGCAGGCACAAGAGCTGAGAGGCTTTCCCCGACCTTCGCGTTGTCCGCGAGCGTCATGATAAACTCTCCCCGCTCGCTGATGCCCAGCTCCAGCTCCGAGCAGAGCATTGCCTGCGACGTGACGCCTCCAAACTCTCGCGGCCCAATGACTGTTCCATTGGCGAGAACTGCCCCGGGCAAAGCCACCGCCACCTGAAGGCCTGGCGCCACATTGGGCGCCCCGCACACGACGACAAGGGTCTCCCGCCCTATGCTGACCAGGCAACGCTTGAGCGAAGAGGAGCCATCCAGCGGTTCAATCGCCCGCACCTCGCCGACCACCACGCGCGAAAAATCCCGGTGTAGAGGCGTGATCCCCTCGACCTCGATCCCTTGGTTGGTCAAGGCAGAAGCAGCCTCTTCGACCGAGACGGTCAGAGGCACATACTCCTTAAGCCATGTGTACGTTACTTTCACGACAAGGACGCCACGAATAGCCGTTCAGAATTGCTGGAGGAAGCGCAAGTCGTTATCATAAAACAGGCGAATATCATCCACCTGGTACATGAGCATGGCGATGCGTTCCACACCCATGCCGAAGGCGTAGCCGGTGTACTTCTCTGGGTCGTACCCTACGAAGCGAAACACTGCCGGATCCACCATACCGGCGCCAGAGATCTCCAGCCAGCCTGTCCCTTTGCACACGCGGCACCCTTTGCCGCCACACATGATGCAGGAGAAATCATACTCCGCGCTGGGCTCGGTGAAAGGAAAAAAACTCGGTCGAAAGCGAATCCGCACCTCCGGACCAAACAACCGCTTCGCAAATGTTTCAACCACGCCTTTAAGGTCGGCAAAGGTTACACCTTCGTCCACGCACAAACCTTCCACCTGATGGAACACCGGTGAGTGCGTCGCGTCAGGCGTGTCCTTACGATAACACCGGCCCGGGGCTATCATGCGCACTGGCGGGCGGCAGCGCTCCATGGTGCGGATTTGTACTGGCGACGTGTGCGTGCGCATGAGAAAGGGACTCTCGAGGTAGAAGGTGTCCTGCAGATCGCGCGACGGGTGGTCAGCAGGAACATTCAGTGCCTCAAAGTTGTGGTAGTCATCCTCGATCTCCGGCCCTTCCTCGACCGTGAACCCCATGCCGTAGAAGATTTCTTTGATGCGGTCCATCACCTGCAGCACCGGATGGCGGGCTCCGATGAAGGGCACAAGGCCAGGGAGGGTGTAGTCCACCTCCTCCTTTTCGGACTCTGGGGCAATCAGTTCCTCGCGGCGCCTCGCCAGCGCCTCGCCCCATTCTGTCCGGAGCTCGTTCAAGGTCTTGCCCAAGAGGCGGCGGTCCTCAGGGCCAAGGCTCGGCAGTAGATCGAAGTATCGCGCTAAGACTCCCTTCCTTCCCAAGTAGCGCACGCGCACCTCATCCACGGCCCTTGGCTCGCCCGCTTGGGCCAGTTCGCGTGCGAACGCTTTGCGCTGACCTTCGACCTCGGCCAAAAGCTCTGTCAGACCTTCACCCATCGCCTCAGCTCTTGACGCTCTCCACGACTTTCTGGAATGCAGCCGGATCGGTCACTGCAAGATCGGCAAGTTGCTTGCGGTCCAATTCAATGTGTTTGTCTTTGAGCAATCCCATAAACGTCGAATAGCTCAAGCCATGGAGGCGCACCGCTGCGTTGATGCGCGCGATCCAAAGGCGACGAAAATCCCTGCGGCGTTGGCGGCGGTCACGATACGCATACTGCCAAGCCCGCTCCACGCTCTCCTTCGCTGAACGCAGCAGGCGGCTTTTGCCGCCCCAATAGCCCTTCGCGTGGTGCAGGATCTTCTTACGTCGCCGATGGGAAGGCACACTGTATGTTGCTCGTGGCATAAGATTCCTCCTCAGAAAAAAACTAAACGGGGTCTATCGGCCCAGAAGCCGAAGTGCCCGTCGTGTATCACTGGCCGAAACCAAAGTGGCTTTGCGCAGATTCCGTTTCCGCTTCGCGGACTTTTTTGTCAACAAATGGCTCGCACAGGCTTTGTAACGCCGGACATGCCCGCCTCCTGTTATCCGGAACCTCTTGGCTGCTGCCCGGTTTGTCCTTATCTTGGGCATTGTTCACCCGCTCCTTTCTCACTTCTTCACAAAGTACGCGATGATCGTCCTGTTTTCAAACTGGGGTTCCCGTTCCAACTTGGCCACATCCTCCAAGTCCGCCGTGAGGCGTTCGATGATCTTGGTGCCAAACTCCTGATAGGCCATCTCACGCCCTCGGAACATTACGGTCACTTTGACTCTATTGCCCTCCTCGATGAACTTGCGGATATGGTTACGCTTAAATTCATAGTCGTGCGTTTCGATTTTCGGCCGCAGTCGGATCTCTTTCACATGAATCACATGTTGCTTTTTCTTGGTGAGCTTTTCTTTCTTGCTCACCTCGTACAGATACTTGCCGAAATCCATGATCTTGCACACGGGTGGCGTGGAGTTTGGCGCCACTTCGACAAGATCCAGACCCGCCTGGGCAGCCAGTTCCAGGGCCCGATCCACCGTGACGATACCCACCTGGGCCCCATCTGCACCGATCAGCCGCACGGATGGTGCAGTGATCTGGTCGTTCACGCGGACTGTTCGCTTCTTGATGGCTGACCTCCTTGAGTTTGGTCTGCAAGTGTTGCCTACTGAGGGGCCTTGCTGGCGATTTCACCACCAATTAGTTGCAGGAATCGCTCTACCGGCATTTGTCCCAAATCCCCCATCCGCCGCCTACGTACCGCTACCTGCCCGCTGGCCGCCTCCTTGGCACCCACTACGAGCATGTACGGAATCTTTGCCAATTCTGCCTCGCGAATCTTGTGGCCAATCTTCTCGCTGCTGTCATCCAGCAGAGCGCGAATACCCGCGGTCCGCAGCTGCTCAACTACCTGTGAAGCATACTCTCTGTTTTGGTCCGAGACAGGCAGTACGATGGCTTGAACTGGGGCCAACCAGATCGGAAAAGCCCCGGCATAGTGCTCGATGAGAATGCCGAAAAACCGCTCCATCGACCCCAACAAGGCGCGGTGGATCATGATGGGGCGATGTGGCCTGTTGTCCTCGCCAACATAGGTCAGGTCAAATCGTTCCGGCTCATTAAAATCAACTTGTACGGTGGTGCACTGCCACGATCTCCCCAAGACGTCCTTGATCTTGATGTCGATCTTGGGACCGTAGAATACACCCTCCCCCGGGTCTATCTGGTAGCTGATTCCCTTTCGCTCCAGGGTGTCTCGCAGCGCCGATGTGGCCCGCTCCCAGTTTTCGAGAGACCCCACGTAGCGCTCTGGCCTTGTCGAGAGGAACACCTCGTACTCGTGAAAGCCGAACGAGCCCAACATGTGCATAGTCAAGTCCAGTACGCCGGCAATCTCTGCATCCAGCTGGTCTGGACGCAGAAAGAGGTGGGCATCGTCCTGGGTAAAACCGCGCACGCGCAGCAAACCGTGCAACACCCCAGAGCGTTCGTAACGGTACACGGTGCCCAGCTCTGCCCAGCGCAGCGGCAACTCGCGATAGCTGCGGGTCCTACTCTTGTATACGACCAGGTGGAAGGGGCAGTTCATGGGCTTGATCTGATAAGGAACTTCCTCCACCTCAGTCGGGGCAAACATGTTTTCGCGAAAAAAGTCCAAATGCCCGCTTCGTGCCCAAAGGTCGAGCCGTGCAAGATGTGGGCTGTAAAGGAGTTCGTATCCGTGCTTCAGGTGTTCGCGCCGCCAAAAGTCTTCGATAAGGTGGCGGACCAAAGCCCCTTTGGGGTGCCAGAGCACAAGACCTGGCCCTATCTCATCAGAAATGCTGAAGAGGTCCAGGTCCTTTCCCAGCCGGCGGTGGTCCCTTTTGCGTGCTTCTTCCTGTCGCGCCACATACTCATCAAGCTGAGCCTTCTCAGGGAAAGAGATGCCATAGATGCGCTGGAGCATGGGGTTGTGCTCGTCGCCACGCCAATATGCACCCGCCACGCTCAGCAGCTTAAAATGCTTGATCAGACCCGTAGCCGGCACGTGCGGCCCCCGGCACAGATCCACGAAATCGCCCTCTTCATAGATGATCGCCGGCTCTTCCATCTCGGCAAGCAGCTCGAGTTTGTACGTTTCGCCCCGCTGTTGAAAGAGCTTCCTCGCCTCTTCCTTGCTCAGCTCGCGGCGACGAAAGGCGTTGTTCTCTTCGACGATGGCCCGCATCTCGGCTTCGATCTTGCCAAGATCCTCAGGGGTAAAGGCATTCTGGACGTCAATGTCGTAGTAGAATCCCGCCTCAATGGCCGGCCCAATACCAAAGCGTGCCTCCGGGTAAAGGCGTTTCACCGCATGGGCCATGATATGGGCCGTGCTGTGCCAGTAGGTCTCCCTCCCTTCCTGGTCCTCGAAGGTAAGAATGCGCACGTCGGCGTCCTGGAAGATGGGGCTGGAAAGGTCCACAAGCCGACCGTCTACCTTTGCAGCCAAGGCGTTGGCGGCCAGACGCGCGTCGACCCGTTGAGCAACCTGCGCCACAGTCACTCCAGGTTCGGTCTGAAGCTCGCAGTTGTCAGGAAGGCGAATCGTGATCATGTTCGATCCAGATGACACCGCACCTTTGCGTAGATACAAAAAAATTGCGGAAACCGCAATTGAGGGACATTGGTGGGCGGTACTGGATTTGAACCAGTGACCCCTTGCATGTCAAGCAAGTACTCTGACCAACTGAGCTAACCGCCCGAAGTGGATTGAAAGAAAAAAAGCGTGCCATGTACACAGTGGTCACGCTTCCTGTCTATGTAAATGGCACCGATGCTCTGCGTGCGAATGTCCCATTGTCGTGCCGAGGGCCGGAGTCGAACCGGCACGGACCCGGAAGTCCAAGGGATTTTAAGTCCCTAGCGTCTACCAGTTCCGCCACCCCGGCGCATTGCGGCTCTATCGAAAACACAGAGGCGGCGATCGGAGTCGAACCGATGAATAGAGGTTTTGCAGACCTCCGCCTTAGCCACTTGGCTACGCCGCCCACTCGTGGAGCGGGAGACGGGGGTTGAACCCGCGACCCCCACCTTGGCAAGGTGGTGTTCTACCACTGAACTACTCCCGCGGTGCCTGAAATATAAACAAAACTTGCGTGCCATGCAAGCATTTTTTTCGCGCTCCAGAGAACCCGCGACTATCCGTCAGGACGAACGGCGCCAACGCTCTTCCCCAGCGTTGGTGACAAAGATCCCGGCACTCCCGGTGACCGGACACTTGGTGACGCAAATGCCACATCCGATACACAGTTCTTCCACGACATATGGGAGCTTAACGATCGCCTGCGTCCCATCCGGTCGTCGCACAGATCGAACATCAAAACGGATGGCCTTGTCCGGCACCGGACAGTGTTCCTCACACACCAAGCAATCCTCTCCCCGGTACCAGGGGATGCACCGACTCTTGTCGAAGAAGGCCGTGCCCATCTTGGTGTGCTGCTTTGTCTCTAGGGGCAGTCTCTGAATCGCGCCGGTCGGGCATACCTCCCCGCAAAGTGTACACGTGTACTCGCAGTACCCTTGGCGGGGCTTGGAAATGGGCGTCCACAGCCCACTGAGACCGCTCTCCCACAGCGAGGGCTGCAAGCACCCACCGGTCGTGGAGCACGCTTTCACACAGGCCTGGCAGCGAACACACCGGTCCATGAACTCTGCCTCGGGCAATGCACCCGGGGGACGAATTACCGCACCCACCTTCTCTCGGTCCACAAACCCGACTCCCAAGACGCTGACGGCCGCCAGACCAGTCACACTTGCCCCCAAGAATCGCCGCCTGTCCAAGTCGACCTCGCCTCCTCGCATCGGTCGACCGAAGCGATAGTGAATGGAGCCAACCGGGCACACCGCGACGCACTCGCCACAGGCAATGCATTCCACCGCGGAGGAACTGACATAGTCATCTTCAACCGCGTTCATTCGGCAGCGATTCTTGCAAAGACCGCACCCGGTACAGCTGGTTTCCACCTCCCGATGCAATAGTCGCCACTGTGAGAAGACACCAAGCAACGCACCAAGCGGGCAGATAGAACGGCACCAAAAACGCCTGCTCGCGCGTTCCAGCATGAGGATGAACAGAAACAGTATGCAGAACAGCCCGGCAAGCTGGAAGGATGGCTGCGCCAATGGGAAAAGGTGTGCCTGAAGAACCATATAACCTTTGCGCGCCGCCCCTTCAAGAAGGGGTAATCGTTCCATGGCAGCAATAAGGTGTTGAACCGCGTAGGTAAGCACCGGGTACAGCACCGTACCGACCGTGCGCGTCATGATGACGATGGGGTCAAAGGGCCAGAGGAGTTGTAGACCCAGGAGCGCAGCGAAAAGGATTGCCACGAGCAGAGCAAATTTGAGCCAGCGCCACCTTCGCGGGTTTTGAAGTCCTGTCCTGGTGCGCGAAGGACGTCTCAACCTGTGCCAGCAGTCAAGGGAGGTGCCGAGTGGGCACACCCAACCACAGAAAACTCGACCCAACGGCACGGCGACCGCAAGCACCACGAGCCCGAGGACCAAAGTCCCGATCCAAGAGCGTGTGGCCAACATTGTCGTAAGCGCGACCAAGGGGTCGCCTTGAAGGAAAAGGTCAGAGGGAGGAGCCCCTTTGTACGGGAAAGCGGCACGCCAGATAAGCCAAAGAAACAGAAGAAAGAAGAGGGTTTGTGAAATTCGACGAGCAGTGCGCATGCTGTTCAGTGGGTTCGTCTGTGAGGCTGCAAAGGGAACCGTACTCAGAAGACAAAGGGAGCGCTCAGGAGGAGCCCTCCCGCAACGTAGTTTTCTGGATTCTTAGTTTGGTCAGGTCTATCTTGCCCAACCCCCGCTGTGCTGCTTCCACCAGAAAACCCATCTTTTCGGGTTGGAGCCCGAAGACCTGGGCCCCATAGGCATCCACCGCGACTCTATCCACGCCGGCGACGACCGTGTCCATAACCCGCACATCGCGCACATTGCCCCCTTGGGGCCCATTGCGTACCAGCACGCGAGTGGCGTCAAGCACGGTCAGCTGGGGCCGCAGCACTGTGTTGATATCTGAGATCTTCTTGTCAAAGCTGTGGTGAAGCTGACCACGGTCGCCGCCTAGGACACCCATCATGTTTTTCAGCCCCATTGTGAGACCCGAGACGGAGTGATGCTTGAGAATGGGTACGTTGATCAGGACATCCGCCTCGAGAACATCGCGGTACATGGGCCAGGACTTGAGCAGTTCGCCCTCTGGGATATGGACCTCGCGGAATCTTTGCTCCATGACGAAGCTGACCTCTGCCCCCTCCTTGGCAGCAGCTGCTTGGATGCCGCTCCGCTGGTAACAACGCCTTGGTTCATTGCACGTGCGGTCGAACACTTTGACTTTGCGCGCACCCGCCTCAATGCAAAGACGAACTATTTCCGCCACGACCTCCGGGTTGGTATTGGCGGCTTGTTCCGGCAGCCTGTCCCAGGACATGTTTGGCTTCACGACCACCACATCGCCGCGACGAACAAAGGCACCTATCCCACCCAACAGATTGAGTGCGTGCCGAACGTTTTCTCTCGGCGAGGGGCCTTGGACCACCACCAACTCCGGAGTTAGACTGTTCACCTGGCCCCGTAGAAGGCGCAATCCTGGAGGAATTGTGCAGCTCAGAGCCACACCCGTGGCGAATTTGGCGAGAAACTCTCTGCGACTGATTTCGGCCATGTTGCCGGAGTCTCTTCTTCTGGCCCAAAAGCAAAAGACCCGTCACGCGGACGGGTCGCAAAAACTCCCGAACCCCCGTGTCACTTCTTCTTCAACTCATCGATGTGGTATTGGGCGGCTGGGGCCCAGCGTCGATCTTTTGCGGCAAGCTCAAAGTAGGCCAGTGCCTTGTCCTTCTCCCCCAGTCCCTCAGCCGCGCGTCCTGCTTCGAACTGGGCCGGCGCAAAACCTTCCTTGTACTTTAGGCACATTTCCGCCGCCTCGAGGGCTTCCCGGTATCGGCCAAGGTTGTTGAAAATTTCGGCCAAGCGGTAATGACTGAAGTAGTAGTTCTCCTTGATAGCCAGCGCCGTCTGATGCGCCAGGATCGCCTCTTGAAACTTGCCCTGGTCCGAGAGAGCCACGCCCAGGCTGCCAAACGCCTGGTAGTAGTTGGGGTCCACTTGTGTCGCCTTCCGGAAAGCCTCTGCGGCTTTGGCAGGATCCTTCAAGTGGTTTTGGTAGACGGTTCCCAGGTTGTAGTACGCTTTCGCATTCTGTGGGTCATAGCTCAGGGCTTTAGTATATACGTCTATGGCTTCGGTATACTTCCCCATCTGCTGGAAAAGGTTACCGAGTGCAGTATAAGCTTCATCATACACGGGGTCCAGCGCTACTGCCTTTTGGTATGCGGCCAAAGCCTCGTCAAAACGACGGAGCTTGGATAGCGCCAACCCGCGACCGTAGAAAGCTTTGGCGAAGGTGCTGTCCTGAGCAATGGCCTGCTCATAAGCCTTGAGGGCCTCCTCATACCGACCTGTCTTGGCAAAGGTGTTGCCCTCGTTATAGGCACGCTTTGCCGCCGCCTGCCGTTCCTGCAGCGCCTTGTCTTGCAGCAGCTCCTTGCCCAGCACTTCGATCTCGGCCGAGAGCTTGTCGTATTGAGCCTTAAGCTCATTGTACTTTTCGGGTGTCACCCCCGGTGCCTGCATTTGAGCTGTAAGCTCCTTGAGCTGCAGAACCTTCTGATCGTATAGGACCTTCTTGTCCTGCGCCAACGCCGCCCACGAAACTAGCACGACCATGCACAGAACGCCAATCGCCACGGTTCTGGTCCGGTGTGTTGGCTTCATTGTAGCCATTCCTCCTTGACTTGCTCCGCTCTTACCCCATGTGTGCCGAAGGCGGGATTCGAACCCGCACACCCGGTGGGTACTGCCCCCTCAAGACAGCGTGTCTACCAAATTCCACCACTTCGGCATTCTGTTTTCCTCGCCCGAGGCGAGAAAACTATCCGTTGAGCTAAGGCTCAGGGTTTGCTGGTGCGCTTTGTTCCCCCGCCTCCTGCTCGGTCGGGACCACCGGTAAGACCGACGCAGGAGTGGAGCCCCTCTTGCTGCGCTCTTCTTCCACTACGCTTTTTTCTCGTGGCATAACCCCACGGGTCATAAGACCCAAGGTCATCGATAGCACCATGAAAACGGCAGCCAGTCCGATGGTGATCTTGCTCAACAAGGGTGCTGCCCCTCGGCCTCCAAACATAGCGCCAACAGTCCCACCCCCACCAAAGGCTCCGGCGAGCCCACCACCCTTGCTCGATTGGAGCAGGATAGCGATGGTCATGAGCACGCACACAAAAACATGAATCAACAGCAGAAAAGTATAGAGCACGTTTCCTCCTGCGCTACCTTTGGTCAGCGCCTTCCCTTGTCCAGCAGCCTTCGGGTTTAGAGCGCAGCTTTAACAATTGCCGCGAACGAGTCCGCATCTAAGCTGGCGCCGCCCACCAGGGCACCATCTACATCGGGCAACGTGAGCAGGGAACGCGCATTGTCCGGCTTGACGCTTCCGCCGTATTGGATCCGAATGGCCTCGGCGCACCCATCGCCGGCCATCTCCGCGATGAGCTTTCGTATGAAGCTATGCGCCTCTTGCGCCTGTTCGGGGGTTGCATTTACGCCCGTACCAATAGCCCACACAGGCTCGTAGGCGATCACCACGTTGCGTAGTTCCTCGGGCCGGAGCCCATGCAGCCCGGTACGCAGCTGCCGTTCCAGCACCCGCAACGTCTCTCCTGCGTTCCGTTGCTCTAGCGTCTCCCCGATGCAGACGATGGGCGTCAGCCCGGCCTGGAGCGCGGCATTCAGCCGACGGTTGACCGTCTCATCCGTCTCGCCGAAGAACTGCCGCCGCTCCGAGTGTCCGATAATGACGTAGCGTGCGCCGGTAGACTTGATCATCTCACCGGACACTTCGCCCGTGAGCGCGCCGGTGCGCTCCCAGTGCATGTGTTGAGCGCCCCACTCGATGCCGCATTCGCGCAGTATCTCCGCAACCGCCAGCAAGTCGGTAAACGGTGGGATCACCACCACATCTACTCTCTTTACTTCATTCACAAGACGAACCTTGAGGGCCTTAGCCAACTCTTTGGCCTCACTGACCGTCTTGTGCATCTTCCAATTGCCGGCGATTATCTTCCTGCGCATGAAATTATCGTGTCCTTTTCAGCAGACGCAAATCACCTGTTGTGTGCAACGCAAAGTTCTGCCAAAAGTTCCTCTTAGGCCATCTTCTTCATCAGGTCCACTACCCTGCAAGAGTAGCCCCACTCGTTGTCATACCAGGCAAGCACCTTCACGAAGCGACCCTTGCCCGAGGCGTCTTCGGCCATCACGTTGGTCGACTCTGCATCGAATATCGCCGAGTGGCTATTGCCGATGATATCGCACGAGACGATCGGGTCCTCAGTGTACTCGATGATCCCCTTCATCGGGCCTTTGGCTGCCTCCTTCATTGCCGCATTGATCTCCTCTGCCGTGACGGCTACCTTCAGCTCGGCAACAAAGTCGACGATGGAGCCATCTGCCACCGGCACGCGAAGGGCAAGACCGTCCAGCTTACCTTTCAACTCGGGGATGACCTTGCCGACGGTTCTGGCCGCGCCCGTAGTTGTCGGGATAATGGAAGCTGCTGCAGCACGAGCCCGGCGAAGATCCTTATGCGGGAGGTCCAAGATGCGCTGATCGTTGGTGTAAGCATGCACGGTGGTCATGAAGCCTTTCACCACGCCGAACTTGTCATGCAAGACCTTCACTATCGGGGCCAGGCAGTTTGTAGTACACGAAGCGTTAGAAACGATGGCGTGCTCTGGCTTCAGCATGTGGTCGTTAACGCCCACCACGATGGTGGCGTCGATCTCGTCTTTAGCGGGAACGGTCAGCACCACTTTCTTCGCGCCGGCTGCCAGGTGCTTCGCTACCTGCTCGCGCTTGCGGAACACGCCCGTGGCCTCCACGACTATGTCGACCTGCTTTGACTTCCAGGGCAGCTTGGCCGGATCAGTCTCGGCGGTCACCTCGTAGGCACGCCCGTTCACCACGATGGCGTTCCCCTCGGCCTTCACGTCGCCCTTAAATCGCCCATGAACCGAATCGTATTTCAGCAGATGGGCCAGGGTTGGTGCATCAGTGATATCGTTGATGTGGACTACCTCGAACGCCTTGTCCTGCTCCAAGATGCGGAAGACCAGCCGCCCAATGCGCCCAAATCCGTTGATTGCAACCTTTGTCGCCATGCTCTTATCCTCCTGACCAACACTCAGTTCCTAAGCCTTACCATTACACCCGAGTACATGCAACTTGTGTCGCACCATCTCCTTAATAGCCTGGCGCGCAGGTCCCAAGTAGAGCCGCGGGTCAAAATTCGCGGGATTTTCTGCAAACTCTTTGCGAATAGTCGCAGTCATTGCCAGGCGCAGGTCAGTGTCGATGTTCACTTTGCAAACGCCGCCTTTTACTGCGCGCGAAATCATCTCTTCGGGCACGCCCTTCGCCCCCGGGAGCTTTCCGCCGTATTTGTTGCACAGCTCTACGTACTCCTGCAATACGCTGGAAGCCCCGTGAAGCACCAACGGGAAACCGGGTAGACGCTCCTCGATAGCCTTCAGCCGCTCGAAATCAAGCCTCGGTTCGCCTTTGAATTTGTACGCCCCGTGGCTCGTACCGATGGCCACAGCCAGAGAGTCGCACCCCGTGCGCTCGACAAATTCGCGCGCCTGGTCAGGATTGGTAAAGACCGCATCCTGCTCAGTCACGGAAACGTGCTCCTCGACGCCAGCCAACTTTCCTAGTTCGGCCTCCACCGGAATGCCTCGCGGATGGGCATACTCCACTACCTTCTTGGTCAACGCCACGTTGTCTTCGAAAGAAAGATGCGAACCGTCAATCATTACTGAAGTGAATCCCCCATCGATGCAGGCCTTACAAAGCTCAAAACTATCCCCATGGTCGAGGTGCACGGCGATGGGCAAGTCGGATATCTGCAGCGCCGCTTCGATGAGTTTCATCAAGTATTCGTGGCGGGCGTATTTGCGTGCACCCTTGGAAATCTGCAGAATCAGCGGGGCACGTTCCTCCTCCGCCGCCTCCACGATTCCCTGGATGATCTCCATGTTGTTGACATTGAACGCGCCAATGGCATACCCACCCTCGTATGCCTTCGCAAACATCTCCTTTGTGGTGACCAGTGGCATTGTTCCTCGCTTCCAGTCCAGTCTTTGATTTGATTTCAAAAAAGCAGCACATGAAGCGTGCTGCTCGCAAGAGTCTGTCAGCGCCCGATTATGCGGACACTAATTATATGAAAAAATCGGCAAAATGTCAAGCCATTATTCCCTGAACCGCAAGATTCTCGAATTCGTCCCTTAGGAAAGTGTTACCGCGAGCGATTGCAGCAGTGGGTGACCCCACCGGACCTCACTCTTGGGGAACAAAGTGCTTCTTGTAGCCCATCTGCCCGAGTTCTGGAAGTGCACCCTCCTGGTCCACGAGCACAGCACTAAGCCCTCGCAGCGGTTGCAAGGAAAACCTCTAAAGCACCCGCTTCTTTCAGCACGCGGGCGCACTCACTAGCTGTGGCACCGGTCGTCAAGACGTCATCCACGAGGATGACTCTCCTCCCGCCCACTTCTGCCGGCAGCCTGACCGCAAATGCGCCTGCCACATTTTTGGCGCGCTCACTGGCTCCCAGTTGGGATTGGGGCCTTGTGTAGCGGGTCCGGCGCAGCAGGTCGGTTTCTACCGGAAGCCCGCACACCTTGGCAGCTCGCCGCGCCAAGAGTTCGCTCTGGTTGTAGCCTCGTTCCCTCCTACGCGCGGGGTGAAGGGGAATGGGGACCAGGACGTCTCCCCTGTCACAAAGACCCGTCGCCACCAGGGTCCCCCCCACGGCCAAACCAAGGGGCCGGGCCAAACACGTGTACCCTCCATACTTGAACAGATGGATGATGCGCTCCACCTGTTCGTCGTAGCGCCACACGGCAACCGAAGCGTCCAGGTGTTGTGGCTGCCCATGTTTCGCCCCGCCGGTATGAACAACACCGCCTGGGCTCGGAGTCAACGGGAGCGCAAACCAGCAGTTGTAGCACACCAGGCACTCATGGCGAGCCAGATGCGCGCCACAGAACATACAGTAGGGCGGAAAGACAAAATCCAGCAGCGGCGCCAGGAGTTCTTCCAGCTTCTCCCGCCAAGCGAGCGCATTCCCCATTTTTACTCTCCAGAACACCTACCCCCGAACCTACGGTGAGCACAGGTCGCTCTAGGCTATAACCCAAGGGTCCCTGTTACGCCTGCTTGGGGAATTTCCACCATCTGGCTGAATGTTTGGTGGCCCCATGTGCCCGTGCCATAGGGTTAGACCAAGGCACAAGGACGGCCTCACAATCTTCGCACCGCCTCTTCCGTCGCGTTATCAGGCCCGATTGGGCACGTGCTCTATCCGCCTCCGGTATTCTCTTCCCCTGATGGCTGCCAGAAGTCGTTCCCCCCTCTCCCATTATGGACGCGACCTCAGCAAGAAGAGCGTCACCACACCAGAAGGAGAACCAATTCGCGCACGATCGCTTGTCTGGACCCGATATTAGCCGACTCCTCACGACGATCGAGCAATGCGGGCAGCAACCTGGCTCACTTTAGAAAGTTCCACACGAACGAAACGCTTGGCTGCACCCGTTCTTGAGGTTTGTACTGCTTGTTGGTCTCGTCCCACTCCAGTGTCCATATGTAGTCGCAATACAGAATCAGGTACGGCTTGATCTTGTAGCCGAGCCCAACCTTGGCCACCGAGTGGCGGTCCAATGTAAAGATGTCACGTAGCGTTTCCACGCCGACCTTGCTGTAGGAGGCACGCGCCGCAATCATGGGCACGTTGGGCACGTCCGCACCCAGGTGTAGGACGCCGCTCTGCTTGGTCTCATCCAGGCGCTCGAACATCCCGATAAGGCGCACAGTCTTGAGAATTTCCCCGTAAAGCTCGCCGAAATAGCCCTTTTTCTCGGTGGTAATAAAGCGGAGGGAGTCGGCCTTGGTAGCAATCTCACGATTGCTTGTGTATCCCGCCATGAAGTGCCGCTCCACTTCGTAGAAAGGCCCAAAATAGGTAGGCAAGTACTCTTTCCCCAGCCAGCGGCGCTCGAATTTCGCGTGCACGTCCACCAAACCCCAGAGGTTACCCAGATCGGCGCTGATCCCTGCTGCCTGCCCAGAGCCGAAATCGACGATCTTGGCAAAGTCAGCGTACAAGCCCGTGCGGAAGATGCGGGTTTGGATTAGAGGTAGTTCGGCATCGAAGCCGTACTCCGCCACTCCATCGTCAGTACCGCGGTAGCAGTCCGGGTCGATATCGGTGACGTAAGTTGCGCCCACTGCAAAGTTCTTGATGATCGGCAGGGTCGTGAGAGCGCGCAAAGGACGCCAATAGACGCGGCCCCCCATGATCTCTGCCCGGCCCAGGTTACTGGTGAATGACTCAAAACCGGCAGTGCCAAGGTCAAGGTCAAACACCAACCCGATCTTGCGCTCGTCGTAGTTGACGTCGTTGGCGTAGTAGTTGACAATAAAGCCATGCCCCAACCGCGTGCCGTCCAAACCTCCAATCCGCGCGTACACCGGGTCGTACTTCCGGCCATAGCGGACATAACGGATCAACCGAAAGTAGTCGTAGCCGGTATCCCAGTCTTTTGATCGGATCTTGCCGCTCTCAACATTATACAGAAGGTTGATGTTTAGTCCCACCCCGATCTTGCCGAAGCCCAGTTCTGGGCGGACCGTGAACGCAAGATAGTTGTCGCCGTCAATGTTCGCGTAGCCGAGCCCCCCGATGAATATTCCCCCCTGCCCTAGGTAGCCAACTCCCCCGTCATAGATCTGTCCCCTCAAAGGAGAGATCCCCATAGTCGCAAGGACAAGGGGAAGCCACACAATCAGCAGGTTTTTGCGCATAGCCTTCACCTCCATTAGTCCAACAGCACGTGGCTTCACACGTCACAATCTACCCAACCCCCGGCAAAAAGTCAAGTTATTTTTTCTTGAGAGGTCGAATGCAACGGCCCACAAGAATGCACTTGACTTTTTGCGTCGACGTTCATAACTTGTCCGAGCAATCGGTACCTACGATAGACTCAAAGTGAACCGGCCAGAGGCAGGTATGCGCGTCTACGATTGCTCTGTGGCGCTGAAAGAAGGGGTGGTCATCTATCCCGGGGACCCGCCCTTTCGTGCTGAGTGGTTGGATGATGGGGTTGCAGGTGGCGGGGGCAGACTGCGACGTCTGTCGATGAGCACCCACACTGGCACTCATGTTGATGCCCCTGCCCACGTTTTTCCAGGAGGGCGCACCCTCGACCAGTTCCCGCTCGACGTATGGCTCGGACAGGTACGCATAGCGGCGGTCCCGTCAAAGTGCCACGTCACCGCCGAAGACCTCCGTCGAGTGGACCTTGAGGGCTGCACGAGGGTGTTTATCAAGACCTCGAACTCGTTGCTCTGGGATGCCCACGTTAGGTTCTTTGTGAAAGACTACGTCTACCTGGCCCCTGATGCAGCCCGCTATCTCGCTGACTTGGGCCTTGTTCTTCTGGGTTTTGACTATCTTTCGGTCGACAAATTCGGTGACCAGTCGCTGCCCGCCCATAAGATTCTCCTCGGCCAGGGTATCCCCATTGTGGAAGCCCTCAATCTCGCCGCTGTGACGCCGGGTGACTATGAGGTCGTGTGTGCCCCTCTGCTCCTTGCCGAAGCAGAGGGTGCGCCGGCCAGGGTCTTCTTGCTCGAGGAGTGACGCACGCCAAGCTTTTTCCCGCGTGCCACTAAAGCAACGTCCATTTCCAACCCACAGCTTCGCTTTGAGAGCGATGCAGGCACGCCGCGCGCACACAGGTCCCTTTGCCGCGCCGCCCTTGAGGACCCACACTGACTGGAACCACGCGCCTAAGACGAGCAGAAACCAGCCACTCTCGCGGTCAGTCGTCCTCGCCTGGCATTCCACCTCTCACGGCGGGAGAGGTCTACAGGTACCAGTATTTGCGCCGTCTTCCTCTTAGGAAACGTTGGGTGAGCTCAGTGGTGAGGAATTCGTACGCCTCATCCACCGTTGAGGCAAATGAGAAAAGCTCCATATCCTTCTCAGAAATCACGCCATACTCGAGGAGCTTGTCAAAGTTGATTACCTGCTCCCAGTACTCCCTGCCGTACGCAAGCACGGGTACGAGCTTCTTCATTTTCCCTGTCTGCAGCAGCGTCAGAACCTCAAACCACTCATCGAGGGTACCGAAGCCGCCGGGGAATACAGCAAGCGCTTTTGCCAGGTAAACAAACCAGAACTTGCGCATGAAGAAGTAGTGGAATTCGAACCCGAGGCCTGGTGATATCCATGGGTTCGGCTCTTGCTCGTGGGGCAGGCTAATGTTCATGCCGATGGTGTGCCCTCCAGCCTCGGCAGCGCCCCTGTTGGCCGCCTCCATGATCCCAGGGCCACCACCAGAACAGACCACGAAGCGCTGGTTTTCGTTCAGACTCATCGACCACTCGGTCAAACGCCGAGCAAGCTCACGCGCGTCCTCGTAGTACTTTGACAGGTAAAGCTGATTCTGCGCCGCCTTGAGGGCAGCGGCCAACTGCTCCGGCTCGCCTTCCCCGCGAGCAAGAGCGGCTTGCGCTGCAGCGAGTTGCCTCTCGGCCTGCTCTCTGGGTATAGCCCTGGCAGAGCCGAAAAAAACGATTGTATCTTTCACGCGCCGTTTTCGCAGACGCTGAAACGGCTCCAGATACTCGGCCAACATCCGCAGTACGCGCGCGTCTGAACTGTTCAGAAAGCGGGCGTTACGATAAGCCTTCTGCAGGTGCCTATTGTGTTTCCTGCGCGGCCCGGAGGTCTGAGCTTCTGAGACCTTGCTGTCTACGTCGATCTCCATCGGACCACCTCCCTCCTTCCCTTCACCGCAAATGGCGCCGCAGCCACCGCACCGTGGTGGTGATGAGCTTGCGGCGAAAACGAACTGTTTCGAACATGTGTCCTGCTCCGGGGATCATGTAAAAGTCTGCAGGTGGCAGTGCCTTGACCTGCATGAGCCGAAATCCATCAACAAAGAGCGGGTCGTCCTTATCACCCTGGATGAGCAGCTTGGGCATGGCCAGTTTGCGAAAAGCGCGAAGCACGTCACGCTTGACAGCATCTTCCCAGAACTGGCGTTTGAGGAACCACCCGTCGTGCTCGTAGCCGGGAAGGCTTTGATCGGACCGTACGGCTTCAGGGGCGCGCGCCTCGAAGAGCTTGCGCAAATCCGGCACCACCGACCACCCCACGAAAGCATCAACGGGGTGGCGCGCCAAGGTGAGGATGGCGGTCGCGCCGCCAAGACTGACGCCCAACACCGCCAGTCGGTTGCAGTCCTGTTGTTTCATGAATGCCAATGCATCAATGAGATTGGCAATGTTATGGGCCAGACTAGTATCGGCAAAGTCTCCTTCGCTGTCTCCAGACCCGTAGAAGTCGAAGCGAAATGCGGCCAGGCCTGCTTCGGCAAAAGCTCGAGCCGCCTCCACGAACAACCGCCTGCTTTCCACCTTGTTGCCAGTGAAGCCGTGGCACATGACCACGCCACGCCCCGTGTGCACTTCGGGCAGATGGAGCATGCCCACGAGCTGGTGCCCCTCGCTGGAAAAGGCTACTGGGTACTCACGCATGCCGGTACCTCGGGGCCGTTCGACTGACCCATCGTCTTCGCGGCTACCAATTCCACCACATGCATCACGCGCACATTCAGCTTGTGGCGCCGCACCCCATATGAGAGTTGCATCAGACACGACGGACAGGCAGTGGTGAGCACCTGTGCACCAGTCCGTGCCACATTCGCCATCTTTCTGGCCAGAATCGCCTCTGACACATCGGGGTGCGTAATGTTGTACGAGCCCGCACCCCCGCAGCACCAGTCGGACTCTGGCAGTTCCACGAAATCAACCCCTGGAAGCGAACGGAGTAGCTGTCGAGGGGCATTGCGCTCTCTGAGGTGATGACTGAGGTGACATGGGTCGTGGTAAGTGACGCTTATTCTCTCCGCTTCAGGCGTCGGCTTCATCGGAAGGGTGCGGAGAAACTGTGTAGCGTCTTGAACCCGCGCGGCAATCGTGTGCGCCAGCTCCTCATAGGGTGCATCGCCAGAAAGAAGGTGTGGGTACTCTTTGAGGAACGACACACAACTTGCGCATTCGCTAATCACCACGTCTGCGTCGACTTTGGCCATTACGTCCAGGTTATGTCGGGCCAACTTTTGCGCGCTTTCAATGTCGCCATAGGCGTATGGAGGAAGGCCGCAGCAGAGGTTGTCCAAAAGGGTAACTGTGCACTTGGCGTCTTGGAGCACACGCAACGTGGCGCTCCCCACGTGCGGCAAAGCAAAATTGATGGCACACCCGACAAAATACGCCACTCGCGGCTTTTGCTGAGAGGAGCTGGGGGATTCCACTCTCACAACCTCGCGCAAGAAACGACGTGGAATGCGCGGTACTAACGCCTCTGCCGTGGCGATACTCTTGCCGTACCACCCCAAGATACGTAGCACCCGTGCCAAACCAGAGAGGCCGCTGTTCTTGCCGAGGCGGGCCAAGGACAGCAGACGGCCAAGTGCACCGGGATTGGGCAGAAGACGCTCAAAGATGACCTGCTGAATGGCCGGCCGTCCGAAGTGCTCGTAGTAAGCAGCACGGGCGGCTGCTACAATGTGGTCGGTACGCACTTCGGGGTGGCAATTACTCACGCAGGCGGCGCACATTAGACAACCGAAAATGGCCGACTTGACGTCGCGATTCAGAGGCATCCTCCCTTCATACACGGCCCGAACTAGGTTGTTGCGGCCTCGCGCGACGTTTCGCTCCACATGCGTCAGGGAGAAGGTCGGGCACGTTGGCTGGCAGTACCCGCACCTATTGCACCGCGACGCCTCATCGTACACCCAGCGCAATGGGCTTTCAGACATTCACAGGCCTCCAATGAAACGTCCGCCCACAAACACCCCTCGCGGGTCGAACTGCTGCTTAATGCGACGCATCAGGTCCAGCGTCTCTTCATGTGCACCCCACACATCCGCATGCCGCTTGGTTTCCGCGCTGGCTCGCGTAATCACGACCGACCCTCCGGATGCAGCCACGCCACCGCGGAGCTCCACCAGCCGCTCTACTACACGTTGCTGGTCACCCTGACTGGCGGCCACGTTGGCTACCACAACACCCAAACCAAAATGACACACGATTTCTGCCGCGAAGCCCACCTCTCGCACACGTTCCTCAATTGCCACGCACATGGCCTCCACATCACTTATCGGCACATTCGCACGCACCTGAAGGGTTCCCGGTTCTCCACGCAACACGGCACTCAGCTCCCTGCGAAAGCCTAACGCCTTCTTGGACGTGAGCTCTCGCGTATCCCCCCCGTAGGTCGCAGTGAGCTCTTGTGCTGCTTCCTGTGCGGTCGCGGCTACCACTTGGCGCTTACCCTCAAACATAATGGCCAGCACGTACGACGCGGAACTTTTCGCGCAGTCAGTTTTGCTGAGCCGAGCGAGCGCAGCTGAGTTGAGCACCTCTACAGCAGCTGGGCAAAGAGGAGAGTTGACCAGCGCTGCAGCGGCACGGCAACACTCTCGCCGGCTGGCAAAACTGGCAAGGACGATACGCGTTGTCTCCGGGGCGGGCAGCAAACGCAGAGTCACGCGGGTCAATGTTCCGATTGAGCCGAGCGACCCCACAAACAACTTGCACAAGTCATAGCCGGCAACGTTTTTGACCGTTTTTCCCCCGGATTTGATTACGGTTCCGTCGGCCAGAACGGCGGTACAGCCTAGTAGCAGATCTCTCATTCCACCGTAAAGCAAGCGGATCGGCCCAAAAGCGTTCGCCGCTACCAGCCCACCGATTGTGGCCTTTCCTGACACAGGCGGGTCAAGGGGCAGCCGGAGGTTCCGCTGACGAACGATGTGCTGCAGTAGGGCAATGGGCATTCCCGCCTGAACAGAGACCGTGAGGTTTTCCGCGTCGAAATCGAGGAGTTGGGTCAATCGCGTGGTGCAAACAACCAAGTCAAATGGTTCGGGCACCCCGCCGAGGTGCAAGAGTTCACCTGCACCACGGACTAGCACCTTCGCATGCTGGCGATGCGCCTCGCGAAGCCACTGAGCCAGTTCCTCCTCGCTTTCTGGCCAAACTACGGCTGAGGGCGTCACGCCGTCGATGGAGTAGCGGGCGACAGTCGCGCTGTCCAGGCGAATTTCGGACTTGCCAGTGACCAGCGCCCCATGCAGGCGATGCTTTGATTGGTTGTTCACGCTGGGGCACCTCCTCTGCCGTAGTAGTGCTCGGGGAAAATCTTACCAGGGTTCAAGACAAGACGAGGATCGAACACTCGTTTCAAGGCGAACATTGCCTCCATGTCTTCTTCGCGAAAAACGAGCGACATGGCAGCGATCTTTTCCAGGCCGATTCCGTGCTCGCCGCTGATGGTCCCCCCTACTGCTACGCACACTTCCAAGATCTCATGACTGGCCTTGATGACTCGTTGCCGCTCATCGGGGTCACGGGCGTCGAACATCAAATTGGGATGCAAATTGCCATCGCCGGCATGGAGGAGGTTGGCGTGCTGGAGGCGGTATTTGCGGGCGATACGCCCCACCTCGCGCAGCACCGCGGGCAGCTTCTCGCGGGGCACGGTGCCATCAGCCACCATGATAGAGGGACGAACGCGAGTCATCGCGCCGAATGCACCGCGCCTGCCTGCCCAAAGAGCCTGCCGCTCCTGTTCATCACGTGCCAGGCGTACCTCACGCGCTCCGTGCCGAGTGCAAAGAAGGCTCACTTCGCGCGCCTGAGCCTCTAGCCCGGCAGCTGGGCCATCCACCTCGATAACCAGCACCGCCTCGGCGTCGGTGGGATATCCAACGGCCAACGAGGCCTCCACAGCCTGAATGGTCAGCCGGTCCATCATCTCCAGTGTGGCGGGCACTATGCCCCGTCCAATGATGTCGGAGACCGCATCAGCCGCGTGGTCCAGGGAGTCGAAGATCGCCAAGAGTGTCTTGACCTGCTGCGGCAGGGGCATAATACGTACGACGATCTTTGTGAAAACGCAGAGGGTCCCCTCCGAGCCCACCAATGTGCCCACAAGGTCGTAACCCGGTACGTCGAGTGCCTTTCCTCCCAGCTGGCATACCCTCCCGTCGGCGAGCACCACCTCAAGGCCCAGCACATGATTGGTGGTCACTCCGTACTTCAGGCAATGAGGACCGCCGGCGTTCTCCGCCACGTTGCCGCCGATGGTGGATACCTTTTGACTGGCCGGGTCAGGAGCGTAGAAAAAGCCGAGCGGAGCCAACGCATTCTGCAAGTCCAAGTTATAGACGCCGGGCTCCACCACCGCCCGCTGATTGGCCGTGTCGATTTCCAAAATGCGGTTCATCCGGGAGAGTTCCAGCACTATTCCGCCCCTCGCCGGCACAGACCCACCGCTCAGATTCGTGCCCGATCCCCGCGGCACACAGGGGATACCATGGCGATGCGCTAAAGCCAGGACCTGGCTTACCTCGTGCGTGGAATGCGCAAAGACAACAACATCCGGCCGCATGGCGTCCATGCTGCCGTCGTACTCGTACAAGAGAAGATCTACCTCCGCCGTCAGGACGTTCTCCTTACCCACAATCTTGCGAAGGTTCTTGAGGGTTTCCGATGAGAGCATAGGGACTTTGACCAGTTTTGGTATCAGTTACGGGATCAAAGGACATGGTGAGCGAAGCACTACCACACGCAATCCATCCACCGTGAGCGCCTCCGAGAAGACCTGTCGGGTACGCGTCTCGTTCTCTGGGTCCACCACCCGCAGGAGGTCGACACCGCAGGCGCTAACCAACTCTTCCAAGGCCACCCGCTTGAAGCGCTCGTTCTGGAGCACATAGGTGCTGCCAGGATTCGGCTGGAATCCCGTGGTGGCCGACGTCTGGTTGTCGAAGATAACCACGATCAGTTGTGCCTTTTCGCGGGCAGCCTCGATCAGGCTATTGATACCCCAGGCGAAGAAGGCTGTGTCGCCCATCACCGCGATAACCGGCAAGGTGCTCACCTGCCGTGCGAGCCCCTTTGCGAGACTGATTGCCGCCCCGAGGTTGTAGGAGACGTCAACCAGACTTAGCGGAGGTACTGCGGCGCGCATGGTGCAGCCAGGGTCGCCAACGATGATGGGGGGCGCATCGCCGAACACGGCGCGGAGCACCTGCTTGAGCACCCGGAAGGCATGCACATGGGGGCACCCGGTGCAGAAACCCTTCTCTGCTTTGGGCTTGTCTGGCTTTTCCTCGTACGGAAAGAAAGGCCGAGCCGGGGCAAAGCGTGGTTCAAACTGCGACAGAATCTCTTCGATCTGCCAGCGGAACAGCTCCCCGCCGCCAGGCACCAAGCCGCTGTACCGCCCCTTGATTTCCACGTTCAGCTTACGTCGATGCACGAGCTCTACGAGGGCTTGCTCAACCACAGGGGCACCCTCTTCGAGCACGGCAACCTCGTCAGTGGACTGGAGGGACCCTGCCAACCACGCCGCTGGCAGCGGCACTGGGGTACCAAGGCTGCAGAGCGTGAAATGCCCGTGCGCCAGGTCGCCCACAATGTCGCTGACCTCAGAGGCGACGTGTCCCACGGCTACTACTGCCCGCCGCGCAGCACCTGTCACCTCGTTGAACAGCGAATGCGAAAAGCCCTCTGCGATGCGCTCCCACTTCCAAAGCAGACGTTCCCGCCGTTCTGCCGCCACAGAGGGCGTGGCAACCCACTTGCCTGGTTCACGGGCAAGGCGCGTTTCCGACCCAGGGGTGCGTACCAACTTCTCTACCACTACCTCCCCGCGCATGCGCGCATAGGCGGGGACGATACGAACCACCACCGGCAGCTGGTACTCTTCAGACAGCCGAAAGGCCTCCTCCACCATCTCCGCGCCTTGAGCTGGAGTAGCCGGCTCCAACACGGGCACGGAGGCCAGCGCCGCCAGGGTACGTGCATCAACGTGAGCACTGGACTCTGTGGTGCCTGGGTCATCTCCTGCCAGAAGCACAAGCCCTGCGTTCGTGCCAGTCGTCGCCGCCACCAGGAGTGCGTCCAGCGCTGTTGCCAGGCCACTCCCCGGCAGACACACCAGGACCCTACGACCCAGCAATGACGCGCCCACCGCCTCCTCTACTGCAGCGACCGGGCTAACATTCCACGTGGCGGTAACGCCCCTGCTTTGCCCTGCCGCGGCCAGCAGTTGCAACGTGCGGGCCCCGGGGCGACCAGGGAATCCGCAGACCACCTGGACGCCGGCTCGGAATGCACCCAAGGCAAGGGCTTCCTCGCCTGAAACCTCTCTGCGCAGGGTTGTTACCCGACCTGTGGTCTGCATAGAAAAACTCCAACCCCCTAAACATCCGCCCGAGCGCCTTACTTCTGACCCTGACGCCGCGCCTCTAACTGCGCTGCCGCCTCTTGCAATGCCTTTTGGTTCCAGCGAATCTTGTGCCTGCTGCGCAACTCCGCCACCACCTTGTCTTGCAGGGCACTAGTGCGGGAACCCACAAGATAGCTATAGACCCGTGCCCGCGCTTGCACGAAGCTCAGCCCCTTGTACTTGGTCTCTTTGTTCCTCTCGTATTCCTCCAGCGCTTCGTCTTCACTCACTTGCACCTTGCTGGTCACAAGTCGGCGCCTGCACTCTTGAAATACCACGCGCTGAGTGATCTCCTCAACGCGCTGCGCAAAATCCTCCCCCGTGTCCAGGCGCAAAGCCTTTGCCTCTTGGTAAAGGAGATCCGGGAAGAGGGCGTGTTTCGCGAAATCGACAAAGTCCTCCGTGCAATGGAAAGGGACCCGTTCGCTGACGTCAAGCTCGTTGTAACGGCGCACCAGGTCCACTGCGCGCCAACTGCCCGTGGCCCATGAAATTGCCTCTGTCTGCAGGCTCAGACCAGGTGAGCGCGCTGGGTCAAGCCGACTAGGCACCCCATCGTTGGGAGGTACGTACATCTTCACAAAGTGGGGCCCAAGAGTGTCATTGACGGTGACTCTGTAGCGCTTGAACAGCTCCTCCACCCATCCATCCATGTACTGGCTGGTCTTCGCCATCCGCAGTTGGAGGTCCAACTCACGCCGGACCTGCGCATAGGGACGCGGTTTGAAACCGCGTTTGTCGATGAGCTTCACAATGTGATAGCCAATGGCGGTCTTGACCGGCCGGGATATCTCACCCACGCTCAAGGAAAACGCTGCCTCTTCCAATGGTGGAGCTAGGTAGCCGCGCGTGTAGTAGCGCGTCATTTGTCCGCCATTCAGTGCCGTGGGGATGTCGGCCGAAAACTGGCGCGCGAGACGGGCAAAATCCGCACCCTTTCTTAGCTCCTGGTACAGGGAATCTGCCATACGCGCCGACTTGACCACTATCTGGGCGATCAGTACCTCCTGGTCCAGCTGCGCGTAGAGACGGTGTAGATCAGCCTCCGTGATCTCTAATTGCTTCGGCGCCACAGCACGGTAAAGGGGACCGTTGGGCATAGTGAGCAGATCTCGTTTCTCCGCTTCTATCCGGGCAAGCACCAGACTGTCCCGCTGCAGCCCGAGCCGGAAACCCTCGGCCCGAAACAAAAGCTCCCAGAGCATGTTCTTGTCCACATACTCCTTGACCACTTCGGGAGTGATCTGCTTACCTTGATGAAATTCCCGGCTCCACCTGAAGCGGTCCACCACCGCACGCACATCCAGGCGCTGCTTCCCCACCCGCACGACAGCTGTCGACTTTTGACCCTCGCATCCCAATCCCAGCACCGCAATTCCCAACAGAGCGTAGGCGATCACTCGCTTCACCCGGAACACCTCCTTGCCTCTTCTAAAGTCAACGCCGAGCCACCTGCGGCGCTCCAGAGACCAAAAAAGGCCATCTCCTGGCAGGATCTGGCCTTTGCCATGGTCGATTCTCAGGCGTGGGCCCTGCAGGGCTCGAACCTGCGACCGACGGATTATGAGTCCGCTGCTCTACCGGCTGAGCTAAGGGCCCCAGCTGGTTCCGACGTCGAAAATTATAGCAATAATCCCAGACAATTTCAACCCTTTTTTGCTGCCGATTCCGGTCCTTTCAGCGGCCTCCTGCGACAATCTCAAATCTGGTTTGACCCAGCAGCCTCCCCTGACTGTCTCTCACTTTCACCTGCCATGCTCCCACTTGCGAGGGCCTAATGGACTTCTTACTCCAGGTCCGCCAGCTGTCGTCTTCGACGCTGAGAGGGACAGAGGTCACCCGTCCCCCTCCGTACTGCCACTCATGGTATATTACCTCAGGACGAGAGGCGCCTTGTACCTCTGTGAAACAGTAGAGGGTCCCCACATTTGCGGGAAAGCGAGCGCCACCCTCTACGGGCTCGAGCCCTTCGACGCGTCGACATATCTGGAGCTGGGTCACTCGCAACACAGAGCGGCTGGTGTGATCTGAGAAAAGCGGCTTGCTGCGCTTCCCCTGTTCCGTCGGAGCCACAGTTCGCACTTCCCTCCGCGCTGCGCGTCTTGAACTCCTTCGCTCTGGGGGCACAATGAGCTGCAGCAGAACAAAAAGACCCACCAACCCCACAACCGCATACGTCAGTTTGTTCGCCATCCCCGCTACCTCCACCTTCGCCAAGAGCGGCTACGTCAGATCCCCCGAATCTGAAGGTCCTCCTGGGCAGAACCGAGCAAAACGCTTCCGCAGCTCACCCTTTGCCCTTCTCGGAACGCAGATACTTGACCATGACCAGTTTGTTGCCCAGCACGGGGTCTGCCTGGTAGCGAAGCTCGTCTACGGACCGCCGGATGATGTGCAGGCCAAAGCCGCCTGTTTTCCGATGGTCGGCCGCCTCGAATACATCATACGACTCGCTCACCTCCTCTTTGAAGCTCTCGCCCTCGTCATGCACCACCACGGTGAGCTTCTCGTCGTTGTAACCGACAGCTACCGAAATCCACTGGGTGGGATCGCCGTGATAGGCATGTTCGATGACGTTCAGGCACGCCTCGTACACGGCGATCTTTAGCTTGGCAATATCACGTTCAGCCATCCGCGCCTTGGTAGCCAACTCCGTGACAAAGTTGCACACCTTGTACAGCGCCTCCGGTTGACTTTGGATGCGGATGTGCCGCTTGACTTGACTATCGTCACGCTCTGCCGCTCCTTGTGGCGCAGCCAACTGGGCGGTCTCTCGCTCCAAGGGGGGTGCGCTCTTTTCCGCCACGGGCGCCCGGAGTGCCCGCAGCTCCCGGAAAGCCTCCCGCTCGTCGCCATCGATGGAGAGGTAAGTCAGGGGGCTGAATGTGAGAATGTTGTTCTTGGCTGTCTGGGTGAGATTCACCAGGCGCACATCCCCGCCTGCTCGCCGCGCTCTAGCAGTGGCTTCGAAAAGGGTCACAATAAAGCTGGAAGACGGAAAACGTACTCGCGACATGTCCACCACAATCTTGTACTGCCCACGCTCGAAACAGCGTTCAAAGGACTTGTGGACCTCTGCGACGGCCGACGGGTGCCCTGCCTCAGCTGCTGGACGCAGCCGAACAATCTCAGCGCGTTCGCCAATCTTCTCCACCAAACGATCGTCTTCAGCCATCTCACGTGCTCCACCACCTCTTCGATCGCAGATTAGGCGAGCTGGACAAGCAAATAGCTCACCGACAGAAGTACTCCAAATGCCAAGTGCACAACGATCGTCAATGCGTTCGCTGGCGCCAACGCCTTGGGCACACTATGGTAGACCCTTGCCACTCTTACCGCCTTCACGGCAAGCGGCACAGTGAGCGCTACCGCCACGCTGCCGACAGGCAACCACTTGGCCGTTACGGCCAGCACAACCCATACATACGCGAAAACCAGCATCATTGCGTACACCAACGAGCTCCTCTCCCTCCCCAGCCTTACCACCCAATGCCGCTTCCCCACGGCCGCATCGCCTTTCATGTCTTGAAACTGATTTATGAACACCACCGCTGCTATAAGCACGGCCAAAGGCAGCGAAGCAACAACCGGTTCCCAGGCAAACCTCCCTGTCTGCACGTAGTAGGCCCCCAACGTTATCAACGTGCCGAAATTGAGGCCAATTGTCAACTCCCCAACCCCTCTGCTGGCAAGGGAAAAGCCCGGCCAGGTGTAGAGAAGCCCGCTCAACAAGCCTACTGCCCCTAAGGCCAAGACCCCATAACCGACTCTTGCGGTGAGATAAGCCCCAATGATGCAGCTAAGGGCATAAAGCGCGATTGCCTCATGCAGTACCTGTTGCGGTGAGAGCCTGCCACTTTGAATCAGGCGGCTACCGCCTGTGAACGGGCGCACGAAGTCACGGTTTGCTTCGTCGGCCCCAGTCAGATGATCGAAAAAGTCGTTAATAACATTGGAGCCGGCATGGAGCAGCAAAGCACCCAGCAGAGTTAGAAAAAAGAGGCTCGGTTGGAATAGACCTTCCCGGACCCAGGCTATGGCCGTCCCTAGCAAAACCGGCAACGCACTGGCGGTGAAAAATGGTGCCCTCAACTCAGCAAGGTAGGCCCTGAGGGTTTGGGGCGGGCGCAATTCCTTCATGACTTTCCCTCCATCTTCTTCTGCCCCTGGGCTCCAGGCTGAGCGGCCAAATGCTGTTCTATCAGGACGCGTCTCAGCACTTTGCCGATCAACGACTTGGGTAAGCAGTCTCGGAATTCCACTTCCTTTGGGATCTTGTACCTGGCCAACCTCTCTTGGCAGAAGCTGATCACATCCTCTGCCGTCAGCGTCGCTCCTTCGTGGGGCACTACAAAAACCTTCACCCGCTCACCATAGTACTCATCTGGGACACCGACTGCAGCCACTTCCTTGATGCACGGGTGTTCGTAGAGCACCTCCTCCACCTCCCGGGGGTAGACATTCAGTCCCCCGGTGACGATCATGTCCTTCTTGCGGTCAACGATGTAAAAAAAGCCGTCCTCGTCCATGCGCGCGATGTCGCCGGTAGCAAGCCACCCTTCGTGAAAGGCCTCTGCGGTCTCCTCCTGGTTCCGCCAATAGCCCCGCATCACTTGCGGTCCGCGCACCATCAGTTCGCCCACCTCTCCCACCGGAAGAGGAGCCCTTGTCTCAACGTCCACAATGCGGGCATCCGTGCCTGGCCATGGCACACCGATGGACCCTACCTTCCGCTTGCCATAGATAGGGTTGCAGTGCGTGACCGGGGAGCACTCGGACAGACCATAGCCCTCAACAAGCTTGCCGTGCGTCAATTGTTCAAACCGGGTCTGGACTTCAACCGGCAAGGGCGCTCCCCCGCTGATGCAGACGCGCACCGAGCCCAAATTGAATCGCCGCACGCGAGGGTGGTGGTTGATTGCGACGTACATGGTGGGCACACCGGGGAAAATAGTGACTCTGTACCTGTGGATGGCCTTCATGACTTGCAACGGATCAAAACGTGGGACCAACACCATGGCCGAACTGGACTGAACCGCCAGATGATGGCATGCGGTCATGGCGTAGCTGTGAAACAAGGGGATGGCCGTGAGGATTACCTCTTCACCGTCCTTGATGTCCCACACCCACTGCCGCGCCTGCAGGACGTTGGCAACCAGATTTGAGTGCGTCAGCTCGGCCCCCTTGGCGAGTCCTGTCGTTCCCCCGGTGTAAAGCAAGACCGCTGTTTCCTCCGGCTTCATTTCCACCTTGGGTGGCGTGGCTTCCCCCTGGGCGAGCAGTGTCATAAAGTCCTGGACACGCTCTCCGGCGAGCACGCGCACGCCCTTTCGCAACTGCCTGAGAGAAAAAAGAAGCTTCAGGCCAGGAGGCAAGAAATCCTTCACCGAGGTGACGATCACATGTTTGATCGCAAGCCGGGGCAGCAAAGCCGTCAGGCGTGGTGAAATGGCGTCCAGGACCAGGACCGTCTCAGCTCCACTGTCGCGAAGTTGGTGCTCAAGCTCTCGCTCCGTGTAAAGAGGGTTTGTGGGTACAACGATGCCCCCCAATCTCAGTGCAGCCCAGTAGCCAATTACGTATTGGGGAATATTCGGCAATACCAGGGCCACGCGGTCCCCTTTTCGCACGCCCAGGCGATGCAGCGCACCTGCGAGACGATTGACCAGAATATCCAATTCGCCGTAGGAAATGACCCGTCCACAGAAGATAATAGCGGGACTTTGAGGTCTCTTCCTTACTGCTTCAGCCAGGAGGTCGGTGATGCGGATATCCGGAATGGTAACGGTGCGAGCTACTTCCGGATCATACGAACTGAACCAGGGCCGGTCCATCGATCTCTCCAGCTGCGTCCATAGGCAGATTCGACCATGAAGCTCCGTTGGGAGCGGAAAAACCCTGCACAAATCTACTAAAAGGGCCGATGGAATCCAAGGGGAAAGCACCTCCTTCGGCAACTCCGCACGCCGCCACTCACGAGAGCGCACTCACTGGCGATCGTGACGTTCTCTGAGACGGGAGAGATAGCGCGCCCGTTGTGCCCGCGCCCGCTGGTGGGTCTTACGGGCTACCCGCATCAACACCAGTGTCGTCAAACACAGGAGGAGAATAACGACGAGCTTTATCATAGCGTCCCCTCGTGCTGTCCTGAATGTGAGACAATGTCTCCGGGGTGAGACAATTACAGTCCCGGGCCACCGTATGCAAAGCCGGTGTTCACGACACTTAGCACTGCTGGGCCACTGGCACCGGCCTTGCAACACCACGGTCACCAATCGCAGAACGAAACGCAGCGGAGAAGCTCATGATGAACATTGAGGTGAAGCAACTGATCATTACCTGCGAGGCCTGCGGCTATGTGCGCCATTTCTCCGTGTCTAGCACGGAGGACTGTGAACAGATTTTCAACGAGTTTCAGTGCCCCAACAACTGCGGACGCAACCTCTATAGCTACATTACCGTGGGCACGTTCCGCCGGCAGACCGTCGCCGCGAGCAAGGAACCGGTGGGAGCATACACGGTGCGCGAGTTGTGAGGGGCGGCGCCTTTGCTCTCGGCGAACAAAAAAGGGCCTCACGATAGGCCCTTTTTTTTCTGTGGAGCTGAACGGATTTGAACCGTCGACCTCTTGTCTGCCAGACAAGCGCTCTCCCAGCTGAGCTACAGCCCCGACGCTGTGCAAAAATAAGCATATTCCTTGTAAAAATCAAGAAGAAAGTTTCTCATTGGACTGCGATCCGCCCGCAAGACTCCCTGGTTGCGAAGAGGCATCCCCGGGAGTTAGACCCTCCACCTTGGTCTTCAGCAAAGCCGTTGCAAGCGCAAGGCGATCCGCATCTCCTCCAGCCAATTCGACAAAATCGGGCCTCCCACCTCCTTTGGCCCCCATCATGGCGCACAACTCCGGAAGGAGGGCACGCAAGTCCACCCCCGCTCGTTTAGTGCCCACTGCTATCCGCACCTCAGGAGCAGATTGCATCATGACCACGGTCTCAACGCCGTCCGCCAGGAGCTGGAAGGCGAGCTTACGTACCAGTGCCCACTCTATCCCATTCAGTTCTTCGGAAGGAAGGCACAAACCCCGGGGAGACGAGGCCAGCACTTTTCCGCGGATCGCCTCAAGAAAGCGTTCCTGAGCGGCCCGGAGTTGTTTTGCCGCGACCTGGTGCTGGCTCCGCAGCTTCTGCACCGCAGTCAGTATTTCCTCCGTCCCCGTTGTCAGCTCGGCAGAGAGCTGGTCTAGGGTCTGCACGCGGCGCCTGAAATCGCGTAGGGCTCGTGCTCCTGCCAGAAAACGAAGCCGAACGTGTCCCCTCAGTTTTTCCTTGCCCACTATCTTGATCAGACCCACTTCTCCCGTGGCAGCCACGTGGGTACCACTGCACGGATCAAGATCAAACTCTTCCACTTCCACCAAACGTACGGGACCTTCCACCTTCGGCTCCTTCCGGAGGGTAAGGCCACGCGCCTCCTCCGGTTGCACGATGTAGGTGCGAACCGGCCGATTCTCCCACACCACCACGTTCGCCAGGTCCTCGACCTCATCGAAAACCGCCTGGCTTACCTCCGCTGTATCCAACTCCAAAGTAGACATCTCCTCCCCCAGGTGGGAAGAGAGCGTGTGCGCGCCGGCAACCCGCAAGAAGGCCTGGGCCAACAGATGGAAGGCGGTATGCTGTTGCATAAAGTCAAAGCGCCGAGGCCAATCCAACGCGCAGTGCACAGTTGCGCCCTTTGTTACGTGCCCGCGAACAAAGTGCACCACATCGCCGTCCCGTTCAACGACATCCTCTACCGACAAGCCTGCCAGTAGACCGGTGTCATGCATCTGCCCGCCCGAAGTGGGGTAGAAGGCCGTACGGTCCAGCACCACCTGGCATCCTTCGCCCGAGGGTCTTGCCTCGAGAATCTGGGCGTCGAATTCCCGCAGATAGGCATCAGCCCAATAAAGCCGCTCAGTCATCGGTGACTCCCAGTCCTCAGGGTCATGACACCAACCTTACGCTACTTACCTGGGACGAGCCTCGGTGTTCTGCATCAGCGAAGCGCGCCATTCCTCTAGTCTCTTCTGGTGTTCGTTGAGGATGGCTACCATGTCGGGGTCGTCAGGATACGAATCGTCCAAGAGTTGCTCCGTTGGGTTGAAAGCAATCACCCCTTGGTCGCCGGCACGCACTTTCACCAGCCGAGCAAGCTTCCCCTGCCTCCCGCCTGGCAGGTAGAGCACGCCGCTTTCAAGAGAGGGCTTCTGATTCTGGTAGCCCGAATTGCCGACCACCACCACATGCGGGGCTCCTGCTTTTTCCACGAGCTCATGCGCCTCTGCCCAGGTCATGAACGCCAGCACCACCACCAGGTCACACTTCTTACGCAGATCGGCCAGGACCCTCTGTACCTCTGGTACCGGGTCGCGAAAGGTAGGCTTCACCATCCCTGGCGGAGGTTGCCAGGTCATCTCATACGGCGGGCTCACGCCAATGATGCCCACACGAATGCTTCGCTTGCTCCCTTGGCCGGGAAGTTCCACGATGCGGCTCGGGGGAAACAGAAGGTTCCCTTTTTCTCCATATGCGTTGGCCGAGAGCAAGGGGATCTCTTCCTTCTTCGCCCACTCGAGTAGCGGCTGGGCGCCGTGTGCCAGGTCTCGCTGCGACACGTTGATGGCGTGGTAGCCCATCTTCGCGAGTCCTTTGAGGAGAAACTCGGCCTTGAATTTGTTCAGGGTACCTGCGCCCGCGTTGAATCCACCTGCATCAACAAGGAGCCACTGGCTCCCTTTCATGTTCTTTCTGATGTAACTGGCCCTCCGGGCCAGCCCGCCTGCGCGTCCCTCTCCTCAGCCGCATGGCTCCAGGTACCCACAGATGTCCGCCGAGTAGAAGATGGTGAGCTCGACCTCTTCGCCAAGGGAGGTGAGGGCCGTCGCGTTTTCGGCAATTTCTACTACGGCCATGGCCGCAAGAAACAGGCACAAGCGTACGAGCAACGACATGATCGACCTCCTACCCTCTTCTCAACAACGCGAACAAAATATAGCAAACCACGGCAAAAAAACAACATGTTTTCCGTCTCTGAGATGGCATCTCGAGTCTTGAAGAACCCAGGGCACCTGAACCCCCCTTGCCTGCCTTCCTCCAGCCGTGACACTGGCCCGCATTGATGGACCCGGCGTAGCGGCAGCTGAGTTCTGTAAGTTAGGTGAGGGCCGCCCCTCCTCCAGTGACGTGCGGGACGCTTGTGGCACCTGTCTTCGGCCGATTTCCCCCGGCCACGCGCCTCAAAACAGCAACGCCCACAAGGGTCAAAGCCCCGCGTGGGCGCGCATTACTGGCCGGATTTCGTGCTTTATCTCGGACGGTGCCGCTTGGACGGTCTCGTTCTCTATGTGCGCGAAGTTCGGGTCCGCACTTTACCGTCGCGTTGGGTGCCTGTCCACATCCTTTCCCGGGAAGACTTTGATTGGAGAACTCTGAAGTCTCTCGACTCTTGCCTGGGTGGTGACACGCGCATCTCCCGTTCCCGAGCTTGAGGGCGCTGACGAACCGCAGACTCCGTCCTGTAGGCCTTGCTTCCGGGACCCGCTTCGCGCGAAAAGCTGATTCGGTTTCGGCGGCCGATTGTTTCCCTGGGCGCGGGATTCTCCAGCTTTGGGGTGTGCGACGGGCTGATACCAGCAGGTTCGCGCGCCGACCTGGGCGAGGGTCTCCTTTCGGCATCCGAATATGTGGCTGGGCCAGCCGGAAGGTCACCGTATTGGCTTTGTGGCGCGCGTGTCCTCCCCTCGCTTTGCCCCGCAGGCGTCGGACGCGCGACACGTGTCCATCCGCGAGCTTCGCGGCTCTCCGGTTCATCGTGCCCACGGCGTTCCGAGTGTCGCTCCACGGCACGGACCCACGCAGGCGGCTCCGGGTGGGGGGAGGCGCGGAAAGTTCGCGGTCGTTCAAACGGGCGCCTTGCCAAGCGCTCCAGGCCGAACCGCCGCTGGCCGTTGTGCCGCACGCCAGCCGGCGGCAAACGGTAGAAACGGTCGTGGTGCCGCCACACACGTTCGTACACCGGTCGAGTGACAATGCGAACTTCCCAATAACGCGGGTGCCAGATCGGGAAAACCGGCACGTTGCAATGGTCCACATAGAACCAACAATAGCCGAACCCTAGCCTCAATCCTATGCCCCAGTCTGCAACAATCCGCTCGTTTAGGTCGCAGATGGCGAGGTATGGCTCCA
>JAPDPR010000011.1 GCA_034506335.1 candidate division KSB1 bacterium | reverse complement strand
CTCTCCGCACTCAAAGAGGGCGCGCTATTCGCGCAAGCCCAGATAGCCCACTTCGAAAGCCACCCGCCCGGTGGCAATTATCTGCCGCAAATCGGCATAGACCTGGTGGATGTGTTCCGGCTCCAAGTCCCGTCCCCCTAAGCCGTAGATGTAATCGATCGCCTTGACGTCGCGATGGCCGTTGTTGCTAAACAACGCGGCGCGCACGTCCCCGTACAATGGCCCGCCCTTAGCGCCAAACGATACCGCGCGGTCCAACACTGCGACAGCTTTCACGCGGCTCAGGGCCGCCACAAGACGCTCGTACGGGAAGGGCCTATAGCAGCGTACCTTGACCAGCCCCACAGCCTCTCCTTGCGCGCGAAGCTCGTCCACTACCACCTTGGCGGTGCCGCAGGTGGAGCCCATGGCCACCACGGCACGCTCGGCATCCTCCATGCGGTACTCCTCAATGAGGCCACATGCCCTGCCCGACAGGCGCTGGTAATGTGCCGATACCTCCTCGATCACTCCTAGGGCCTGCTGCTGCGCTTCAATCTCCTGCCGCTTGTGCTCGAAATAGTAGTCCTGCAAGTCCAAGGGGCCTATCGTGAAAGGATGGTCCACGTCCAGAAGGTAACGCTCCGGCCGGTAAGTGCCAACAAACTCTCTCACCTGCTGGTCGTCGAGGATTTCCAACCGTTCCACGGTGTGGCTGATGATGAAGCCGTCCAAAGTGACCATCACTGGCAGCAACACGCGCCGGTCCTCGGCGATCTTGACGGCCATGAGGGTGTTGTCGTACGCCTCCTGCCCGTTTTCGGAAAAGAGCTGAATCCATCCCGAATCGCGGCAGCCCATGGTGTCAGAGTGGTCGCAGTGAATGTTGATGTTGCCGCTCAGCGCCCGATTTACCACCGCCATCACGATGGGCAGACGCAGAGAGGCGGCGATGTAGACCACCTCCCACATCAGTGCCAACCCCTGCGAGCTGGTGGCAGTCATCGCCCTGGCTCCTGCTGCAGAGGCACCCACCGTGGCGCTCATGGCGCTGTGCTCAGACTCGACCAACACCAACTCTGTGTCCACCAGTCCATCGGCATGAAACTCCGCGAAGCGGTGCATCAACTCGGTTTGAGGCGTAATCGGATAGGCAGCCACCACATCCGGGTTTATTTGCCGCATTGCCTCGGCAACCGCCTCATTTCCCGTAAGGGCAATGACTTGCGCCATTCCTCCTCCGCGCCACTAAAATTCCGGCACCATTTCGATTGCGTGGGCCTTCTCAGGGCACTCCTTCGCACAGATGCCGCATCCCTTACAGTAGTCATAATCAAAGCCCTGCATCTTGCCATCCACCACTTTTACTGCGGGCTCCGGGCAATAGAGCCAACAGAACAAGCATTGAATGCAGCGTTCCTCAATCCACACTGGCTTAAAGGCACGCCACGAACCTGTCTTGTACTCTGCGGCATTGCCTGCTTCCAAGATGACCCCGCCGGTGGGAAGCTCTCTCCAGCTCTTCAGGCTCATCCGATCTTCACCTCCTGGTAGGCGCGCCTGATGGCTTTGACGTTAGCATCGCTTATTTCGCGGCTGAACTTGCGGGCAAATTTGTGTTGAATATCTGCCACCACGGTCTCCAGCTCCAACATGCCGGTAGCACGCAAGAAGGCACCCAGCATCACCGTATTGGGAATGGGCCGCCCGATTGTCTCCTGAGCGATCTGCGAGGCATTGAGGGTGATGATCTTGCCGCCCTTCAGGTTCAGGCGCTTACGGATATCCTCCGGGGCCTTCGGTGTATTGATGATGAGCGTACCATCCTCTGGCATCCCCTCGACTACATCGACGGTGTCAAGAAGGGTCTGGTCCAGCACCATGACCACCGAGGGGTGACGGACGGGGCTGTGCAGTACAATGGGAGCATCAGATATGCGCGTGTAGGCCCGCACTGGGGCGCCCGTGCGCTCCGGCCCGTATTCGGGGAAGGCCTGGGCATGGCGCCCTTCTTCAATCGCTGCCTCTGCCAACATCTGCGCGGCGGTCTTCGCCCCTTGACCACCGCGTCCATGCCATCGCACTTCGATCATCCGTGCCACCGCTCGCTCCTCCTCTATATGCTTCCCCAGGACTCACAGAAGCGTCCTTCCCTCCAATGCGCGTGTGAGGGTGATCTCGTCGGCGTATTCAATGTCCACGCCCATGGGGATTCCTCGGGCAATCCGGGTCACCTTGATGCCCAGTGGTTGGATCAGCTTTAGCAGGTACAGAGCCGTCGCCTCCCCTTCGGCGCTGGGATTGGTGGCCAGAATCACCTCTTCCACTGGTGGGCGCAGTCGTTGAAGAAGCTCCTTCACCTTCAACTGCTCCGGCCCGATGCCATCTAACGGCGACAAGGCACCTCCTAACACGTGGTACAGGCCGTGATACTCGTGCGTGCGCTCCAAGGCCAGCACGTCATTGGCCTCCTCAACCACGCAGATGACCTTCTGGTCCCGCTTGGGGTCGGTGCAGATGGCGCATGGATCCTGCTCGGTGATGCTGCAACAGATGGAACAACGCGTCACCCGCTCTTTGATTCTTACCAAGGAGTCGGCAAGGAGCCTTACCTCCTCGGCCGGAAGCTTGAGAAGGTAGAATACGATGCGCTGTGCCGACTTGCGGCCGATGCCGGGTAGTTGGGAGAGCTGGGTGATAGCCTTTTCCACCGCCTCAGAGGGATAGAGCACAGCGCCCACTCCAGGTGAGGTGACTACATCAAGCGCGGCAACAGATCGCCCCCCACGCCGCCCGTGATTTTACCCATTTCCTCGGCGGCCTTTTCGCGGACCTTTTGTACCGCCTGGTTGACCGCCGCCACGATCAGGTCTTCCAACATCTCCACGTCCTCGGCGTTCACCACTTCGGGGTCGATCTTGACCTCTACGACTTCATAGGTCCCGGTGACAACAGCCCTCACCATGCCGCCGCCGGCGGTCCCTTCGACCCGCAGCGCAGCCAGCGCCTCCTGCGCCTTTTGCACCTGCTCTTGCATCTTTTGCGCCTGTTTCAATAGGCTGCCAAGGCCGATCTTCTGCATGGACAACCTCCTAGGTCCTACTCCACCGGCTCGGCGCCCAGTCTCTCGGCGAGGGCTTTGAGGGCGGGATTGGACTGAAGCATCTGCTGGAACTGCTCGCGGGGAGTGTTCTGAGGCGCTTCACCGAGCAGGCCCTGTTCGTCCTGGACGCACTTGATGCGGAGACTCTGCCCGACCAGCCGCGCCACGACCTCCTCGATGCAGCTCCGTCCTCGCTCCACGCTCCGCATGTGGAAGCCGTTGCCTTTCCGGAACATGACCTCCAGCACGTTTCCCTCGACCTTGCTGGGCACGCCTTCCTGCAAGGTCACCGCCAGCGCCACGCGTGTCCGCCGCACTTCCTCAACTACGCGCGGCCACATACTCTTGATGTGCTCGATGGCGACAGGGGAAGGTGCGGGAGGAGGCTGAGGGCGGTCCGCGACCCTGGGCTGTGCCTGAGGAGCAGGCGAGGTCGGGGCGCTCACTTTTGCGCGCGCAGGCTCAGGTGCAGGCTTTTTTTTTGACTCGCCGAGCCGACTGAGAAGCTCGCCCAGGTCCACGGCCCGATCCATGTTCACCATGCGCAGGAGCGCCAACTCAAACTGCACACGCGGGTCTTCCACCTTGGTTAGACTCTGCGCCGTGTCGCTGGCAATCTTGATGAGGCGCATCAGATCCTCGGAGGCAAACTCCTCCGCCTCTGCCCTATAGCGAGCTGCGAAGTGGTCCGCCACGTCCAGCGTGTCGGTGCTCTGCAGGGACTTGGCGATGAGGATGTTGCGCAAGTGTGCGGCCAACCCCACCATGAACTCTACAAAGTCGAGGCCTTCGGCAAAAACCTTGTCGGCCAGCGCCAGCGCGGCCTTGCTGTCACGGTTCTTGATGATCGAAGAGCAGGTAAAGAAGAGCTCCTGATCGATTATGCCCAACAGATCGCTCACCTGCTCGATGCTGATAGTCTCGCCCGTATAGGCGACCATCTGATCCAGGATGCTTTCGGCATCGCGCATGCTGCCATCTGCCCTCTGCACGATCAGCAGCAGCGCCTCATCGGAGATTGTTATTCCTTCGGCCTGACAGATGTTCTTGAGCTGTGCGACGATGTCGCGCGCAGCGATGCGGCGAAAATCGAAACGCTGGCAGCGGGAAAGAATGGTGGGCGGCACGCGCCGCGGCTCAGTAGTAGCAAAGATAAATAGCACGTGCTTAGGCGGCTCTTCCAGCGTCTTGAGCAACGCGTTGAAAGCCTCCGGGGTAAGCATGTGCACTTCGTCGATTATGTAAATCTTGTGCTTGCCTGGGGAAGGGGCGTAACGGAGGGTCTCGCGTAGGTTCCGCACCTCGTCGATCCCGCGGTTGGAGGCACCGTCGATCTCCAACACGTCCAGGCTCCGGCTCTCGGTGATCTCCCGGCACGAGGAGCATTCGTTGCACGGGTTCGCTGAGGGGCCTTTGTCGCAGTTGAGCGCCTTGGCCAGGATGCGGGCCACCGAGGTCTTTCCGACGCCGCGCGGTCCGGCGAACAAATAGGCGTTGGCCAAACGACCCAAACTGATGGCATTGCGCAGGGTGGCCGTGACGTGCTGCTGACCCACCACGTCTTCGAAGCGCATGGGCCGGTATTTTCTGGCCAACACTAGGTAGGACATTCACCTCTCCGCACAGGGACCGTTCCTCAGGCGAGCACACGCGTGTTCTGCGTAACGGCTGTGCACCCACCCTCGATCTCTCCTCACCTGCGCCTTCCCGGCAGCCAGCTCCAGCCAAGCGCCCCTGCGGCACATAGACGACGTGCGTACCGCTGCTACCTTCCGGTCCTGACGGGGTTAAGCACTGACCTATTGCGCAGGACTTGGACTATCAACACCGCTTGCTGGAAAAGCAGACAGGTGCGAGCGGACCTCATGGTGGGACTTCGACCCTGCTATAGCGGATTGCAGGTTACAGGGCACCGCTAACTCCCCGTCTAGCACAGCCTTGTGGAGCCGATGGGATTCGAACCCACGACCTGTACGTTGCGAACGTACCGCTCTCCCAGCTGAGCTACGGCCCCACGTCGATTCTACACCTGTATGTTCACTCTACTCGGTTATTGCCTTCGCCACTAGGTGTCGGCGGAGAGGGCGGGATTCGAACCCGCGGTACTTTCGTACACACGCTTTCCAAGCGTGCTCCTTCAACCACTCGGACACCTCTCCATCACTTCACTGTGGCGGCAGTCGCCGGTGCAAAGACTGCGGAGAGGGTGGGATTCGAACCCACGGTCCCCGTAGGGGGACAACGGTTTTCGAGACCGTCCGATTCAACCGCTCTCGCACCTCTCCGGAGCAGGGTGCTGCGGGTCAGTTCTTAGACTCCGCAGGGGCTCTCTTGCGCATGCTGGCAAAAAAGTCGCGCAAAAGAGCGCTGCTACGCTCTGCCAGCACACCACCTACCACATTGAGGCCTGTGTTGAGCTCTTTGCAGGCGGCCAGATCCAGAACCGAACCACAGGCCCCGTAGCGCGGGTCAGTGGCGCCATACACCAGACTCGAAATGCGCGCCAGCAACAGCGCCCCCATGCACATCGGACATGGTTCCAGGGTCACATAGAGCACCGCATCATTGAGGCGCCATGAGGCAAGGGCATTGGCCGCAGCGGTGAGCGCAAGCATCTCTGCATGAGCCGTGGGGTCCTGGAGTGTCTCCACCAGGTTATGCCCCCGTCCTATTACCCTCCCCTCATAGACGACCACGGCGCCCACTGGGACTTCGCCTTTGGCCAAAGCCTTCTCCGCCTCGCGAAAGGCTTGTTCCATCCAGTTCTCGTGGTCGCCGTGACTGCTCATCTCAAGCGCTGCTCCACCCAACCACAGTACGCCCGGAGGGACTCGAACCCCCAACCTCTTGGTCCGTAGCCAAGCGCTCTATCCAGTTGAGCTACGGGCGCAACTTCGACGACTCGATCTTTGCTGCAAATCCCCACGCCACGCGAGCCCCTTGCTGAGGACACCGCAAGGAGGGCACGGTTGTGAGGAGCTCCTCAGTAGCGCGTACGGGAGTCGAACCCGTGTTACCGGCGTGAGAGGCCGGCGTCCTAGGCCACTAGACGAACGCGCCGTCCACCGTGGATCCAAAAGTACAAGCAACAGTCCGGTTTTCGCTCCCCCTTCTTGTTCTTCAGCACGGAAAAAGGTGCGACCGCACGCCGCACCCGCCACCAACCTCCGCTCTCGCGCGCCCGGAGGGACTCGAACCCCCAACCTTCTGATCCGAAGTCAGAAGCTCTATCCAGTTGAGCTACGGGCGCCCGGTGACCGATCCCCACGCAGGCATCCCTCACGCTATGCCACGGGCACCCTGGCCTTGGCTCATTGCTGGGGAGCAGGGATTCGAACCCCGATACCATGATCCAGAGTCATGTGTCCTACCGTTGGACGACTCCCCAGTATCCGTCTAACCGAGCTTGGCGATGGCCTGCCGCATGCGGCGGAGGACGACCTCCTTGCCCAAAACTTCAAGCATATCAAAGAGCCCGGGACCCACGCTCACCCCGGATACCGCCAGACGCGTGGGGTGGATCAGCCTATCCGCTCCTATTCCCAGCCTTTCAGCGGTACTTCGCACCACCTGCTCGATACGACCTTTGTCAAACTCCTCAAGAGCACTTAGCGCCTCTACAAACGCAGCCATCAGCTGTCCGGTTCCAGGGCTCCAGTACTTTCTCACGGCCTTTTCGTCATATGTGTCCGGGTCCCGGAAGAAGTACCACCCGCGCTCCACAAAGTCGGGAATAATACGCACTCGTTCCTTAAGCAGCCCAACCACGCGCTGCAGATACGGCTCCTCAACTGCGGTAACACCTCGCGCTTCCAGGAGGGGTCGTACCAGAGCCGCCAGCTCCGCATTGGTCCGTCGCTTGATGTGTTCTGCGTTAATCCACTGCAACTTGGTCAGGTCAAAGATGGCCCGCGCCTTGTTCACCCGCTCCAGGCTGAACTCCTCGATCAGCTCCTCCATGGTGAAGATCTGGCGCTCATCGCCCTCGCCAGGATTCCATCCCAGCAAAGCGAGATAGTTGATAAGGGCCTCGCGGAGATAGCCGCCGTGGCGGTACGTGGCCACATCTGGATCAAAGCGCCGCCCCTCCTGGCCTGGCTTAGCCGCATCGCGTTTGCTCATCTTGGAGCCGTCGGGATTGAAAATGAGGGGCAGGTGTGCAAGGACTGGCATCTCCCAGCCAAAGGCCTCGTAAAGCAACACGTGCTTAGGAACGCTGGAGAGCCACTCCTCGCCGCGAATCACGTGGCTGATGCGCATCAGATGATCATCAACCACATTGGCCAGGTGGTAGGTGGGGTAGCCATCGGACTTGAGCAATACCTGATCGTCCACCTCGGTGCTGCGGATCTCCACCCGCCCTCGCACCACATCATCGAAGGCGATGACGCGATCCTCAGGCACCAGCAGCCTGATCACGTATGGCTCGCCTGCCTTTAGCCGGCTCCGCACCTCCGCTTCCGGGAGGGTGAGGCTATTGGTCATGTGCTCCCGGTCGTACCGTTGGTCAGAACGGCCCTGGGCGCGTAACATCTGCCGCATCCGCTCCAGACTTGCCTGGTCGTCAAATGCGTAGTACGCATGGCCCCCTTCCACCAGTTGCTGAGCGTAGTGACGATAGATCTCCAGCCGCTGGCTCTGCACGTACGGTCCGTAGGGCCCTCCCACATCCGGCCCTTCGTCGAATTCCAGCCCTGCCCACCGCAGCATTTCGATGAGATTCTCTGTGGCTCCTTCCACGTAGCGCGTGCGATCGGTGTCTTCGATGCGCAGCACGAACACACCATTGTGACGCCGCGCAAAGAGGTAGTTAAACAAGGCCGTACGCAACCCTCCAACGTGGAGGAATCCTGTGGGACTGGGCGCAAAGCGTACTCGTATCTGTTCGGTTGTCAAAGAGCGCACTCTAATTGCTTGGGGTTTAACTCTGTTCAGTTATGTTCCTTGCCCGTGATTGTCGCGGAGAGGGAGGGATTCGAACCCTCGGTAGAGTTATACACCCTACAACGGCTTAGCAGGCCGCCCCGTTCAGCCATCTCCGGCACCTCTCCCGCTGCTCATGACTCGTACTGCGGAGGGCGAGGGAGTCGAACCCCCAAGTCCCGTTCTACGGGACGGCGGTTTTCAAGACCGCTGCCTTACCAATTAGGTCTAGCCCTCCATCTTCCACAAAAGCAAGGCGGAGATGGAGTCCTCCACCGCAATTGCTTGCGCGCTAAAGCGACGCCATAATATATGAAAACCGAGCATACTAAGCAACCGATTTTTGACGCAGCGCGGTGTCCCCGCGCGCTCCAGCAGGCGGTGCTCTCACTTCAGCTCTCGCAACACCACGCACTTGCGTCGGACGCTGTGGTGCCCTTGCTGCAAGTGCAGGAAGTAGATGCCGTTGGGCAGCTCCTCAGCACCCATGTGGATGGAATGGCGGCCGGGTGCCCCACGCGCTATCTCCAGATGCCGCACTTCTCGCCCTGCCACGTCGAAGAGCCGCAGCACTGCACTGGTTGCCTCAGGAAGCGTGTACTCCACGCGCGCCGCGTGTCCAAAAGGGTTGGGAAAAGGCCCATATATGCCCAGGGCGAGGGGATGCGCTGCGAATGGTGCTTTCACTTTTGCCGGCCCATTTGCCACGCGAAAGTCCATGCTGTCGCGGACTCCCTGGTTCAGGTCACGGGCCAGGACGTGGAGTCGGTACTGCCCGTCGGGAACCCCGGTAGTCACAAAGGCCAGCTGATGCTCTCCAAGGTCCAGCTTGTCGTCTCCGTCACTGTTCGTGAGCAGGTGGTAGAAGTTCCGCCGGTTGGGCATCCACGACGGTGGCGGCAGAATAGCGTCCCGCTTATAGATCAACGTCGCATAGTCCACATAACGGTCAGCACTGTAGAATGGATACGCATGGTCCAGCCTCTGTGCCTTCGTCCTGGGCACTACCAGCGCACCACGGTCGACAGAGACAATCCAATAGTAGAGCTCCAACGCCGGAAGCTCATAGAGGCCGTCACCGATGGCGTCGGCAACCTGCACGATAAAGTCAACATCTCCGTAGACGCTATCGGGTCTCAGGTAGGCACTGCTCTCATTGAGGCAGATGCCGAACTTGCTGTCAGGGAAAACGTCAAGAATGCGCGGCGGAATAGTGTCGGTGTTCGCGCACAGCTGGAGCAAGGGGTTACCCACGATCCCCCACTGGTCGTCGTCGTAGCGCCATACTAAGCCGGAATCCCAGATCTGTACAAAGTGAATGTGTCCCCACTCCGGCGTCCAGCGCACAATGTCACCGAGGTATTCATGGAGCTCCACGGTATCGCCCGGCGCGCAGGTGATGGACTCCTTGACCAGATGCGCATAAAGCCAGCCCACTGAGGGCTCAGCGCTCTGCTGCGGTGCGATGGCCACCCGCCAGTAGGAATTCCCGCCCAGTGTCAGCAGGCACTTGACCACCCCTGGCTCCACCGCATAGACGTGCTCCCCGATGGGAGTAATGAGGTCGAGGCCCTGGTGAAGGTAGGAAAGGCTATCGCCGTAGGCCATGTGCTGCTCATAGTAGTTCCACACCGTGCGCATGCTGTCAAAAGGAGCAAACGGCCACGGGGTGCACCCTTCGCGACTCTTGCCCAGGCCCTGCTTGGACAGCCCTCCCCGTGGGAGTGGCAGCCGCTCGCCCTCTTCCTGTGCGACTAGGCGCCCGTCGCGCTCCAGCACGCGCAAGAGGCCGCGCAAGACATCTTTCTCACGCACTTGGACGCCGGCGATGATCCGCCCGTCCACCACACGGACGTCTCGGTAGGTAGCGCGGCCACTAAGGCTGTCCACGAGGAGCCGGTGGCCTGTACTTAAGGAAAAGGCCACCAGTACCTGTCGCCCTATCACTGCCACCAGCGAATCCTGCGCTGAGACCCGTACTCCCCGGGGTGACAACACGTCGGCCACGGCCTCTAGTACGGTGATTGAGCCCTTCTTCACCAAAACCCTTCCCGGCAAGGCCAGCGCTAACAAGCTGTCGTCCTCAGAGAAGTCGAATTGCAGGGCGTGCTCCAAAGTGCTCACTGTGCCACTCGCAGGATCTACAACTTGCAGGCCCGCCGCAGAACCGACTGCAAAGAGCTTGCCTGAGGGCGAAAACCCGAACAGAGAGGCACCTTTGCACGGAAGGCTTGTGAGACAGCGGCCAGTTTTGGAGTAGAAGTGGATAGTGACTTCGCCAGCCCAATGGCGTTCTGTGGCGACGAAGGCAACCAGCCCGGCGTTAGAAACGTAAAGGTCCGAACCTGGTGCCTTGGCCATGCGCCACATAAGACGCCCTTCTTCATAAAAGGCGAGGTCTGCAAGGTCACGCACTTCGTCGCCGGCCGCAGCAACACGATAGCGGCACCAATAGCGACCGTCGTCCGACTGGGCGTCTCCGTGCGGCTGGGCAGAGAGCTCCACGATCTGCCCCGTGGGCCGCACCATCAGAGACGAAAGGCCCCCGTGCCCTGCCAGCCTCTCACCCGCCATGCACGAATCACGCGCCACCGTTGCCAACGCCAGATGCGCACAGCAGCCAAGAAGAAGTTTAGCGGGACGCATGCCGCTCATTTTCTTTCACGAAAAGCGCCGGGCCAGCCAACTCATCTCTTGTTCAATGGCCTGGTGGGGGCACCCTTCATCGCAGCACATGCACTTGATGCAGCGAGTGTAGTCCATGACCGGATAGCCGTCCGCGTCCGTGCTGATGGCCCCCACAGGGCAGTTGGTCTGGCACACCCCACACCGCTTGCAGAGCTCCCTGTCGGCGCGGGGCCGGACCCAGATCAGGCGGGCGCCCAGAATCATCAGCCACCTTGGCACCAGCTTGATGAGGCGATTGGATGGAAGGACAAAGTCCGGCAAGCGGAGGCTTTCCAGGTCAGCTCCCACCACCTTGATGTGCTCCAGACGCCCCTCCCCGAGGCCGCGCTGGGAGGCAATGCGCGTGGTGTCGATCTCCTCTGGGTCAAACCCCATGATGGCAGCCCCCACGGCGTCGAGTGCCACCCCATCCGTACTAGCTAACATGACACCAATCGGGCGCACCCTCCCGGAAGACGGGCCATTGCCCTCCTGGCCCACCACGCCATCGGCGATATGGAGGTGAGGGCGGACAGCGGAGTAGATGTCCACCAGCACCTCGGCAAAGTCCTCTGGATGGGGCGCCTGCTTGTGGTACTCGCTCTTGCGCAGACCGGGGATCACGCCGAACAGGTTTTTCACGGCGCCCGTGTAGAGCGTCAGACCGTGGGTCTTTAGCTTGGGAAGGTTTATCACCACGTCCGCATCTATCACGTAGCGGGAAATGTAGTAGCTGCGGCCGCGCACCACGCGCTCCTGGACCCCGCCAGTTTCAAAGGCTACCAGCCGCGCGCCGGTGCGCTTGGCCACTTCAGAGAGACCAGTATTGTCCCAGTAGCGTTGGAGCCCCTTTACTGCCCCAGCCGGGCTGTCGCCTATGGTCACCTTGGCCCCCAGGTCCAAAAGCATGCGCACCACCGCCTCGACTACCACTGGGTGGGTAGTAATGGCGCGCGCAGGTTCTTTCGCAGCCAAGAGGTTCGGCTTGAGATGCACGTGATTCCCGCGCTGGACAAAATGCGCCAGCCCTCCTAATGGCACCAAGAGCTGCTCCACGGCCTCCGCCACCACCTGAAACTCATAGGAGGTGCATTGCACCGCGCTCACTACACCCGCACATTCGGGCTGCAACGTCAACGGCTCTGGCGCCAAGCACACTGGTGCCTGCCGAGATTGTTTCATCGCTTCTTCGTCTACTGTGTCCTGACAAACATCTTGCCGGCTAACTGCCGAACCAGGTCTTTCAGCTCAAGTGAGAGAAGAACGGTCAATGTCTGAGCAGGGGCAAGTCCGTTGGTCTTCGAAATGACATCAATGTGGGTGGGCTCAGCAGAGAGCGATGCCAGCACCTTCTTCTCCAGGTCGGTGAGGGCTGGCCCAGTCTCCTGTCGACGTGCCTCCCGCGCCAGCGAGGGAAGCTGGGGGCGGAGCTCAGCCAGTACATCCTCCGGGCACATGACCAATTTGGCTCCCTCTTGAATGAGGCGGTTGGTCCCTCTGCTCTTGGGGCTGAAGATTCCGCCGGGCACTGCAAATACCTCCCTATTCTGCTCCAAAGCGACGTTGGCGGTGATAAGTGCGCCGCTGGTGTCGCCGGCTTCCACGACCAGAGTGCCAAGCGTCATGCCCGAAATGAGACGATTGCGGCGCGGAAAGTTGGGCGCATCTGGACCCGCCCCCATGGGCAGCTCCGACACCAGCGCCCCCTGCTCGATAATCCTCTTTGCCAACGAGCGATTCTCCGGTGGATAGATGACGTCCACGCCGGATCCCAACACCGCGATCGTACGTCCGCCTGCCTGCAAGGTCGCTTTATGCGCCTCGGTATCGATGCCGCGGGCAAGCCCACTGACGATGGTCACGCCTTGAGCCGACAGCTCGGCGCATATTCGAGCCGCCACCAGCCTGCCATATTCGGTGGGACTGCGCGTGCCCACCACTGCCACTGCCTGATTGTCCTCTACCCGCAATGTGCCGCGCACAAACAGAAAGGCCGGCGGGTCGCTTATGGACTTGAGCAGCCGCGGGTAGTGCGCATCCCAGAACGTCACGATGCTTGCCCCGTGCCGATTGAGACGGGAAAGCTGCTCACGGGCAAAGCCATCATCGCGGTAGGCGCGGATATTCCGCGCGATGACCTTGTCAATGCCCTCTACCGAGACCAAGTCAGCGATGGAGGCCCGAAACACGGCCTCCGGCGACTGGAAGCGCCCCACGAGAGCGCGAAGGCGACTGGGCCCCACGCCCGGGACCGCAGAAAGCCGCAACAGGGCTTCGACGTCAATCTTCACTCCCACCCCCTCGCACCGGTACCTCCTGCATGACCCGGCGCAAACACGACGCCACAAGGTTAACAAATTCCCGCAGCCCTTCACCGGTCAGCGCAGACAGTGCACACACCGGCACGCCTGGTTCAAACGCCAGCTCGGGTACGCGTCTGCTGGGCAGGAGGTCTATCTTGTTCAGAGCCACCACGCGCGGCTTTTGTGCCAGCGCAGCGCTGTATTGCTCCAGCTCTGCAAGGAGGATGCGATAGGCCTCCTCCGGCGGCCCGGCTGCCACGTCGATGACAAACACCAGCAGGCGTGTGCGCTCCACGTGGCGCAGAAACCGGATCCCCAATCCTTTGCCGGTATGGGCCCCCTCAATCAGCCCGGGGATATCGGCCATAACAAAACTGGTATCCGCTCCTCGGACTATCCCAAGGTGAGGTGCAAGGGTGGTAAACGGGTAGTCAGCCACTTTGGGGCGCGCCGCGGACACACGAGACAACAGAGTGGATTTGCCCGCGTTAGGCAACCCAACCAAGCCCACATCGGCCAGCACCTTGAGCTCCAGCTCTATCTGGCGTTCTTCCCCAGGAGATCCGGGTTCGCATTCCCGCGGCGCCTGCCTGGTGGGTGTAGCAAAGCGGGCATTGCCGCGCCCCCCTTTTCCGCCCCGGGCCACAATCACCCGCTGACCATGCCGGGTGAGATCGGCGACGAGCTCCCCTGACTCCGCGTCTCTGACCACTGTCCCCACTGGTACGCGGATCACCACATCCTTGCCGCGCGCACCAGTCCGATTGGCGCCCTGACCGTGACCCCCACGACCGGCGGCAAAGTGCCGTTGGTAGCGATAATCAAGGAGCGTGCTCAGATGCCGGTCAGCCAGCAGCACCACGTCACCGCCATCTCCCCCGTCCCCTCCGTCCGGGCCCCCCTTGGGAACATACTTCTCCCGCCGGAAGCTCACGCACCCATTGCCGCCATCACCGGCCTTGACCGATATCTTGGCAAAATCGACAAACACTTTTTCCTCCCGGAGAACCGAGGCAATAATACAACAAAATTGTTTGATATTCAAGGAAAATGAGCGGCGGCCACTATTGCCACCCGTGGCTTTCCACCTTGACTTTCAAACGGCGATTTGATACATTTATGTCAACCAATGCGCCCGGAGCACGGTCGCTACCGGGCAGCAATGTGCTCAGGAGGACGGTACGCATGGCAGAAGAACACGATGAGAATGGTCCGCAGAAGGGTGGTGGCCCTGCACCTGCGCGGAGCCCAAACTTTATCCGCGCCATCATTGAGGAGGATCTCAAGAACAATCGCTTTGGCGGCAGGGTGCATACCCGTTTCCCGCCGGAACCTAATGGCTACCTCCACATCGGCCATGCCAAGGCCATCTGCTTGAACTTCGGTCTGGCCGAGGAGTTCGGGGGCAAGTGCAATTTGCGGTTTGACGACACCAACCCCACCAAAGAAGAGGAAGAGTACGTCCAGTCCATCATCGAAGATGTGCGCTGGCTGGGGTTTGATTGGGAGGACCGCCTTTACTTCGCCTCCGATTACTTTGAGCAAATGTACGAATGGGCCGAACAGCTCATCAAGGCGGGCAAGGCCTACGTCTGTGACCTGAGCGCAGACGAGATTCGCGAATATCGCGGCACCCTCACCGAACCGGGCAAGAACAGTCCTTATCGTGACCGCTCCGTGGAGGAGAATCTTGACCTGTTCCGCCGAATGCGCGCCGGCGAGTTTCCGGACGGCGCTCGGGTCCTGCGCGCAAAGATCGACATGGCCTCGCCCAACCTCAACATGCGCGACCCGGTCATGTATCGCATCCTGCACGCACGCCACCATCGCACTGGCGACAAGTGGTGCATCTACCCCACGTATGATTGGGCGCACGGGCTGGAGGACTCGATAGAAGGAATCACCCATTCTATCTGTACCCTGGAGTTTGAGGATCATAGGCCGCTGTACGACTGGTTTCTCGACCAGCTGGGCATCTATCACCCACAACAAATCGAATTTGCCCGCTTGAATCTCACCTACACGGTGATGAGCAAGCGCAAGCTGTTGGAGCTGGTGCAAGGAGGATATGTGCGAGGCTGGGATGACCCGCGCATGCCCACCATCTCTGGGTTACGGCGACGCGGTTACACGCCGGAGTCCATCAGGACATTTGCTGAGCGCATCGGTGTGGCCAAGCGCGAAAGTACGGTGGATATCGCCCTGCTCGAGCACTGTGTGCGCGAAGACCTCAATCGCCGCGCCCCACGCTTCATGGCCGTGTTGCGGCCCCTGAAATTGATCATCCTCAACTATCCAGAAGGCCAAGTGGAAGAGCTTGAGGCTATCAACAATCCCGAAGACCTCAGCATGGGCACGCGCAAGGTCCCGTTTTCCCGCGTCCTGTACATTGAGCAGGACGACTTCCGGGAGGAGCCTCCGCCTAAGTACTACCGTCTGGCCCCTGGACGCGAGGTGCGGCTGCGCTACGCTTACTTTGTCAAGTGCGTGGATGTGGTGAAGGACTCCTCCGGCAAGGTGGTTGAGGTGCACTGCACCTACGACCCAGCCACGCGCGGCGGTGACTCCCCGGATGGCCGCAAGGTCAAGGCCACCATCCACTGGGTATCGGCTGCTCACGCCCTCCCAGCTGAGGTGCGTCTCTATGACCACCTGTTCACCGTGCCTAACCCCAGCGATGTACCCGAGGGGACAGACTGGAAAAGTTTCCTAAATCCCAACTCGTTGGAGGTACTCCCCTCCTGCTATGTGGAGCCCAGCCTGGCAGGCGTCAAACCTGGCTTCCGTTGCCAATTTGAGCGTCAGGGCTACTTCTGCGTGGACCCCGACACCACCGCAGACAGACTGGTTTTCAACCGCACCGTAACCTTACGCGACACCTGGGCCAAGATCGAGAAGACCCTCAAAGCGCACGAGCAGAAGGCGTGAGGGGCCCCTGGGTACCCTGTCCAGGCGGTACAACGCCACGTCGATGCTGGAGGTGCAAGGTGCCACTGCGCCGCTGTTGGGCCATATTCCTCTGTGCGGGGATATGGGCCCCACTTTTCGTTGTGCCGCCCAAACACGCCCTGTGCGCCGTCACCGTCCATCTGCAGTATGGGGCGCGGGTGGCGCCGCCTGCCTCCTTCGTGCCTTACCATAGCTTGCAACGCCCAAAGGTGGGCCTTGTGCTCAGCGGCGGCGGGCTTCGGGGCCTGGCGCAGATTGGTGTGCTTGAGGTGCTGGAGCAAGAAGGGGTGCCCATAGACCTGGTGGTGGGTACCAGCATCGGCAGCGTGGTGGGCGGCCTGTACGCAGCAGGCTACACCCCGGAGGAGCTGTGGGACGCCATCGCCTCGATCGACTGGCGCACCATCCTTCAGGATGCGCCTCCGCGCAGCACCATGTTTGTGGGCCAGAAGGAGGAACGCGCCCGCCATCTGGTAGAGATCCGGTTGAAAGGGCTAAAGCCGTACCTCCCCCAGGCGGTAACACGCGGCCAGCAGCTCACTGAGATACTCTCTGAGCTGTGCATGGCGGCCCCGTGGGGCCACGTATCCAATTTCGACTCCCTCCGCGTGCCCCTGCGCATCGTCACGACCGATCTTGTATCCGGTGAGAAGGTGGTGCTCACCAGCGGCCACCTCACCGAAGCCATGCGCGCCTCAATTGCTGTCCCTTTGCTGTTCACCCCTGTGGAAACTGGCACCGCACTGCTTGCTGATGGTGGTCTAGTCGATAACATCCCAGTGCGAGATGCGCGCCACGCGGGTGCGGAGCTGGTCATCGCTGTGGACACCACCTCTCCCCTGCGTGAGCCTCACCAAATGAGTTTGCCGTGGGAAGTGGCCGACCAAGTGACCAGCATCATGCAGGTGGAGCGGAATCGGCAAATGTTAGCCGAAGCAGACGTGGTAATCTCCCTGGCGGACGTAGCCCGCACCTCCACCGATTTTGCCAATCTGATGGAGTTGCGCGGCATTGGTCGCATGCGCGCCGAGGAGCAAATAGCCTCGATCCGGCAAAGGTTGGGCGAGCTCACCCCACCCACCAGTGAGGCTCCCACCACAATGTGGCTTGACACCCTCATTCTGACGCCTTCCTGGCCTGCGTTGACGGGAGTCCTCCCTCCGCTCCCCCAGGTGCCTGGCCCCGTAGACGTGGGGGCTGCGTTGCGTCGCGTCTACGAAACCGGCTTTTTCGCCGATGTGTGGGCAGAAATAGACACGGTCGGAGGACGCCATCTGCTCGCCTTCCACCTTCGCCCCCATCCCCTGCTGCAGCAAATCCAGTTCACTGGCAACAAAGTCCTTTCTGACTCTGTCTTGCTGGCGGAGGTGGAATCACGTCCGGGATTACCCATCAATCATTATCGTGCGGGACGGGACCTTCGCCGCCTGCTGGCTGCGTACCGACGTCGGGGTTACTCGCTGGCGCGCGTCACCGGCGTGAGCTGCGACTCCACCACCGGACTGGTCACCATTGCCATTGACGAGGGGCACATCGATGAGCTGCTCGTTCAAGGCAATGCCCGCACCAGGGACCATGTCGTGCTTCGTGAAGTGGGCCTCACCCCAGGGGAGCCATTCAACCTCGGGAAGGTGAAGCAGGCTATGGCCAACATTTACGGAACGGGCTTTTTTGAGACTGTGAGCTTTGCCACTGCACGCAGCGGTAAAGGGGGTTATTCCTTGCTGGTGAGGGTGAAAGAGCGACCATTTCGCGTGTTGCGCATGACCAGCCATTTCGACAGGGACCGCGGCTGGCGAGCTGGTGTGGAGTTGGCTGAGCAGAACGTCTTGGGCATAGGCGCAACAGCCTCTGTATTCGGCACTGCTGGACAACGAGACCGGGGAGTGCGGCTCGCGAACCGCCTGGACCGCCTCGGCGCCAGCTACACGACCCTAACCCTGGACCTGCTCTACCATCAGAAGGAACGCAATGTGTACGCCGGCCACCACCAGGTGGGAGAATATCGGCAGACCACATTTGCGGCGTTGGCAAGCATCGGCCAACAGCTGGAACGACTCGGGACACTCTCCCTCGAGGCTCGCATCGAGCGGTCCTCGATGGCTGCCTTGCGGGGGCGGCTGTACCAGACGGGCGTCCTCAGCTTCCGCAGTCTGGCGCTGCGAAGCGTTGTGGACACCCGCGACCAGCTCCCCTTCCCATCAGGCGGCAAGCAGCAAGTCTTTTTCTATGAATACGGCGCAGGGTCATTGGCTGGGTCGCCTGTATCCTTCTCCCGAGTGTACTCATCCCTCGATACCTGGCACACGTTTTCCCCTGGCCATACCATCCACCCTTGCTTGCGTTGGGGAAGCAGTGACAACAGCACTCCGTTCTCAGAGCAGTTTCGCCTGGGCGGCGAAGAGTCCTTCCCTGGGTTACGGCAAGAGGAAGCCGTCGGACGCCACATGATCGTGGCCGGCATGGAGTATCGAATCGCCCTCCCCTGGCGTCGACCAATCCCTTGCTACATAGCTGTCTCCTATCGCGTGGGGGCGGTCTGGCGCCTGACTCTCGACGTCAAACTCACGGATTTTGTCCACTCTTTTGGTGTGTGCCTAAAGGCGCGATCATTGGTGGGCCCGCTGTCCGTCGGATACGGGCGAACGAGCGATGGCAGAATGGCGTACTACTTGTCAGCAGGGCTAGACTTCTGAACGAGGGCCCCCTCCCCGGCCTATCTTCCGCCCCCCCTTTCCAAAGAACGGACACTAGGCACGAAACAACCGCGGCTGGGGCCGCGCACTATCCCTCTTCGGTTTCTTCTTGTGGCGGCAACTCGACGAGGATTCAACCTGAATGGGAAAGAGCCTTCTCCTTACCTTCGTGGCTCTGGCTGGCGCTGGCGGTCACGACGCAGGTTCCAGCGCACCCACTCGCTCTGCTCTTCCGGGTCCTTGGTGCTGAACGAGCCGGCCTCCACCACGCGCCCTTGCTTGTCTATTTTGATTTTCTGCATGCTCTTGACAATGTAGAACCACTCCTCAAGCGACACCTCACGCGGGCCAGGGATCTCGTAGGGTCCCGGCACCTCTTGCGGCGGCAGGATGAACTGAGGCTTCAAGTCGGTGCGCTCTGGCGCGTTCGTGACGCTCACTTGTCCCGTGTACACGCGCAGCTCGGTCGAGGAGTCGCTCGCCACCCCTACGCGCACGGTGGTCCCGGTAATGGCCGCCGCTGCTTTAGGCGTCTTGATCTTAAAGTCCACCTCCCCCACATTCCCTTCCACGCTTGCCCAGATGTCCCCCTCTTGCACGGCAATGGCGACCGCCCGCTTCTGCGCCTTCTTCTCCTCATACAGCTGCAAAATGTCGATGGTAGTCTGCGGGGCCATGCGGATCAAGTCCAGTTCGGTCAGCTCCAGCTCGGCCCGCGATTGCCGGAAAGTACGCACCTTGTCCCCGTCGACAACCGCGGTGTTCTGGTAGGCGGTCTCCCAATCTTCCGACTGCGGCCCCCGCCGTTTGGCCATCCCGTCCACATAGGAGACCCGCCCCTTGGTGCTTCCCTGGTCGGTCCTGGGTGCGCTGGCGAGTATGCCGATTACCCCGAGAGCCGCGCTCACCACCAGCACGAAGGCAATCTTGCGCGCCGTCGTTATCGTTTTCATGGCTCACTCCCTGGTTTGCTAACTCTTTCGCAACTACGGCCTTTTGGCGAAGTAGCGACTGAACACCAGGTCCCCCAGACGAGCCGCCTCCCGGCAAAATGGGCTAATCTGGCGCCTGGCCAACTCCTGATCGATGATGGCCTTGGCCTCCTTCCATCGCTCGATACCCTCGAGCTTGTCGATAAAGGCATGGTAGGCACCTCGGTCATTATCAAAGAGTTTCTTGATGAACATCTTGCGTTCTTTGTTGCCGATAAGGCTGCGCAGCGAGGGATAGGGTCCAGGTGGCTGGCGTTCGATGTCACTTCTGTGAATGACCCTCGGTGTCTCGTCTTCGTCCACGCCGGCGAAAGTCAAACGGGGGGCAGTAATGCGCCGCGGCGTCACCTCCCGCTTGGGTCTGACCGGAGCTGGTGGCGCGAAAAGGTTCTCCAGGAGGCTCACTCCGCCCATGGCGGTGCGTATGTCGTAGATAGCTTCCTGGAGGAGTTGTTCCTGCCGCGGACCACGCTGGCCGTCACCGTCTCCCTCACGAAGTGTGCAGGCCTTATCCTCCCCCCCGTTGTCTTCCTCGCACAGGCCACGCAGCAGAAGCTGCCGTTCAAGGGTTGTTTCAATCTGCTCTAAGGTCCAATGCGTGGTGCCCCTCGCGGCTGCCAGCTCCCGGACGGCCCCGGCGATGTCCGAAAGGTTGCGGGCATGCAGCATGCTCAGCAACTGCTCGGTGCGCAGCACTTCGCCATTGGTGTGGCCTGCAAACTGGAAGAAGCTCATCAGCTTGCTCACGTCCCCCATGAAAGAGCTCAGCGGCTTTGTACCGTACGTCTGTTCCTCTGCCTGCCTCGCCACCACCTCAAACATGGCGGCGTCTACTTCTTCTGGGCCTGTACTGATAAGCTGGGTGAGAGTGGTCAGGTAAGGGCGACCATCGGCCAGCTGTTGCAGCGTGTGCACCACTTCGTCTTTGCGCCGCACCTGCTGGCGGCGGTAGAAGAGTCCCACCAGCGCCTCTCTGGGGCGGACCAGCATGTCCACCTGGAAGCTTACCCCCAGCTCTATCCAGCGCTTGATCTCTGTACTACTGAACCGCGTCTTCAGCAGCAATAGGCCCAGGAGACGCTCGACAGCTTCCCGTATCTCCGGATCGTCGAACTTGTACCGCGTGGAGGAGTTCCAGGACATGGGCTTCTCTTCCCGCAGAAAGCGCCGTGCTTGACTCTTGATGTGCATGCGCAAGAAATCGGGAAGAGGCTTGCGTAGGAGCTCGTCGTAGGTAAAGCTCTCTCTTTCCTCCTGACCCACGATGCGCCGGACCAAGAGTTCAGAGACCAACTCCTTCTCTTTCTGCCACAGTCCAGGGTCCACGCTCTTCCTCCGCCTTCAGCGCCGAGCCCACACGGCTCTCCGATCAGGCCACTCCATGAGGAATTGTCAGCACCGACACCCCTCGGACGCACTCCTTCGGCTTTAGCTCGATCAGGCGCCCATGAGATCGTAAATCCCGAGCACTACGCACAACCACTGTGTTCTGATCGCCTAAGACTACCACCAAATCACCCTGGTCGCGGACAAGCCCGGCTGCAACCAGCAAGCCCACTCTACCCGAGGTCTTCAGCCCCACTACTCCCTTTCCTGCCCGGTTCATGGGTCTAATATCGTTTGTCTTCAAGAGCTTGCCGTACCCCATGGCTGTCACTAGGCACAGTGTCCCTTCGCCGGTCAGAAGGTGGCTGGTCACTACACGATCTGCCGTCGAAAGTGTAATACCTCGCACGCCGGCTGCGGCACGCCCCATCTCCCGCAGCCCCTGCCCCGTGAAACGCAACACCCGACCCTCCGCCGTGACAAGGATCACGTGTTCCCGCCCATCGGACAGGTGCGCCGCTTGCAACGCATCCCCTTCTCGCAGGCTCATCGCAGCGACTCCTGTGCGTCGTTGGCTGGCAAGGACAGAAAGCGGTACCCGCTTGACCTGCCCTAAAGCGGACACCAAGATCACCGTTTTGCTTTGCTCCGAATCCATTGCCAGACAAGAGACCACAACCTCCTCCTTGGCGAGACCAAGCAGGTGGCGCAGAAGCTTGCCCTGCGCCACTTTGCCGCCCTGTGGCACATCCATCACCCTGAGGGCATAACATCGCCCGAGGCTGGTGAAGCAGAGCAGCTGTCCCCGGATGCTGGCGACAATGAACTCCTGCGGAGCATCATCGGCTCCGTCGGGAATAATATCCGGCCATGATGCCGCCATCTCTCGCCGAAAGCTGGAGAGAGGAATGCGTTTTACAAAACCACGGTGGGTACACACGACCACCATGGACTCGTCGGCTATCATCTCATCGATGGAAAATTCCTCTGGGCTGGGGATGATCTCCGTGCGGCGCGGATCTGCATACTTGTCCCTCAGCTCCACCAGCTCCTCCTTGATGAGCTGCATACGCCGTGCCTTGCTGGCGAGGAGCCCCTTGAGGTAAGCGATCTTTTTCAGAACATCCCGGTATTCCTCTTCGATCTTCTTGCGCTCCAGGCTAGTGAGGCGCTGCAAGCGCATGTCCAAGATCGCTTGCGCCTGGACCTCGCTGAGCCTAAACTGCCGCATCAAGCCCGCTTTGGCGGTCTCCGGATCGCGCGAGCGTCGGATCAAGGTGATCACGGCGTCGAGATTATCCAGAGCAACCTTAAGGCCTTCTAATACATGCGCCCGCTTCTCCGCCTTGTCCAGCTCGAATTTCGTCCGCCGCACGACGACCTGGTGGCGGAAGTCGAGGAAGTGCTGCAACAGTTGGCGCAGGTCCAAGATGCGCGGAACCCCGTCCACCAGGGCCAGCATGATTACACCAAAGGTGGTTTGCAGCTGGGTGTGACGGTAAAGATATTCCAAAATCTGTTTGGCAGGGGCCTCTCGCCGCAGCTCCAGCACAATCCGTAGCCCTTCCCTGTCAGATTCGTCGCGGATGTCGCTGATACCCTCCAGCTTCCTGCTTCGCACCAAGTCAGCGATGCCCTCGATTAGGGATGTCTTGTTGACCTGGTAAGGAATCTCCGTGATGACAATGCACTCCCGTCCGCCACGCTGTGCCTCCACGGCAGCTCTGGCCCTGACAACGATGCGCCCACGTCCCGTGGTGTAGGCCTCGGCTATGCCGTCCACACCCACAATGATAGCCCCAGTGGGGAAATCCGGGCCCTGAATAAACTGCATCAACTCCTGCGCGGAAGCTGCAGGGTGATCAACCACGTAGAGAAGCGCATCGACAACCTCGCGCAGGTTGTGCGGAGGAATATTGGTGGCCATCCCCACAGCGATACCTGCGGCGCCGTTGACGAGGAGATTCGGCAGAAGGGAAGGAAGGACTGTGGGCTCCTTGAGGGATTCGTCAAAGTTGGGGACAAAATCAACCGTGTCCTTGTCCAGGTCTCTCAGGACTTCCTCGGCGATGGGGGCCAGCCGCGCTTCGGTGTAGCGCATGGCAGCTGGGGCATCGCCATCGATGGAGCCAAAATTGCCCTGGCCGTCCACCAATGGGTAACGCAGAGAAAAGTCTTGGGCCATCCGCACCAGCGTCTCATAGACCGCCGCGTCACCGTGCGGATGGTACTTGCCCAAAACCTCTCCTACGATGCGCGCGCTCTTCTTGTAGGGAGCGGTGGGACCAAGATTCAACTCACGCATGCCGAAAAGCACGCGGCGGTGCACCGGCTTCAGGCCGTCGCGCACATCCGGCAGCGCTCTGGACACGATCACCGACATGGAGTAGTCGATGTACGAGTCCTTCATCTCCTCTTCGATGAATATGGGGTAGATTCTTTCCTGTTGCACGCTCTCCATAGGCCCCGTCACGTTTGCCTCTCACCACTCCCTACACGTCCAGATTCCGCACATAGCGCGCATTCTCTTCGATGAACTTCCGCCGCGGCTCCACTTTGTCGCCCATCAGCACCGAGAAGATGCGGTCCGCGTCATAGGCTTCTTCGATGGTCACCTGCAGCAAGGTGCGCGACGCTGGATTCATGGTCGTACTCCAGAGCTGCTGCGGGCTCATCTCTCCTAAGCCCTTATACCGCTGCACCTCTACCCCCTCGCGCCCTAAGCTGTCCAACACTTTGTCCAGATCCTCTTCTTCATACACGTACTGCTCTTGCTTGCCTTTGGCCACACGATACAATGGCGGCTGTGCGATGTACAGCATGCCATGTTCGATGAGGGGGCGCAGGTAGCGGAAGAAAAAAGTAAGCAATAGCGTTCTGATATGGGCCCCGTCCACATCTGCATCGGTCATGATAATGACCTTCCCGTAGCGGCTCTTTGCCGGGTCAACCTCGTCACTACCAATACCAGCTCCAATGGCCGAGACGATGGTCTTGATCTCCTCGTTAGCCAGGATTTTGTCGATGCGCGCCTTTTCCACATTGAGGATTTTTCCCTTGAGCGGGAGGATAGCCTGAAAGCGCCTATCACGCCCCTGTTTGGCTGAGCCACCGGCGGAATCTCCCTCCACCAGGAAGAGCTCACATTCTGCGGGGTCGCGGCTGGAGCAGTCCGCTAACTTGCCTGGTAGCGTCCCCCCCTCCAGCGCCGTCTTTCGTCTGGTGAGCTCCTTCGCCTTGCGCGCGGCTTCCCGTGACCTTGCCGCGCTCACACACTTTTCAATGATTTTCCGCGCCACACTGGGATTGGCCTCGAGGTATTCGCTCAGGGCCTCACCCACGGCTGACTCCACCAGTCCCCGCACCTCGCTATTGCCGAGTCTCGTTTTTGTCTGCCCCTCAAACTGCGGCTCCAGCACTTTGATGCTTAAGACGGCAGTCAACCCTTCTCTAACATCCTCCCCGCTTAGACTGTTCTCCAGATTCTTGAGGAGGTTGTGCCTACTGGCATAGTTGTTCAATGTGCGTGTGAGGGCGGTCTTGAACCCCACCAGATGAGTTCCACCCTCTGTGGTGTGGATGTTGTTTACATAGGTGTAGATGTTCTCCATGTAGGAAGTATTGTACTGAATGGCCGCCTCAATGGGGACTCCATTCTTCTGGTCGCAAATGTAGATCGGCTTAGGGTGGATCGGGTCTCGAGACTGATCCAGGTACTCGACGAACGCGACAAGTCCGCCTTTGTAGCGGAAAACCTCCTTGCGCCCGGTGCGCTCGTCGGTGAGCGTGAGTTTGAGGTCCTTGTTCAGGAAGGCCAGCTCGCGGAGGCGCTCCGCAACTATTTCAAAGCTAAAATTTCGCTTACGGAATATTTCCCGATCCGGGAGAAAGGTGGTCTTGGTCCCTGTGCCTTTTCTTCTCCCCTTCACCCGAACAGGTGTGACGGCCACGCCCCGCTCGTAGCGCTGCACGTACACTCGTCCGTCCCGGCGCACCTCCACTTCGCACCATTCCGAGAGCGCGTTAACCACCGAAACCCCCACGCCATGCAACCCGCCGGAGACCTTGTAGACCTTGCGGTCAAATTTGCCACCGGCGTGGAGCATCGTCATCACGACCTCCAGCGCCGACTTGCCCTGGGTGGGATGAGTATCTACCGGTATGCCCCGACCATCATCCTCAACCGTCACGCTGCCGTCCTTGTTCAGGGTGACGTCAATCTGCGTGCAGTACCCAGCGAGGGCCTCATCCACGCTGTTATCCACAACCTCGTAGATGAGGTGGTGCAACCCGCGTACCGAGACGTCCCCAATGTACATAGCTGGTCGCCGGCGCACCGCCTCCAGACCGCGCAGCACCTGAATCTGGCTTGCATCGTATCGTTCGCTATCAGTTATTGTGCTCTCCGCCACCGTCTCCCACTCCTCCGCTGCAGCTTCCTATTCGAAATGAATGGCGCGAATGACCCCGTCTCCTACGATCTTATTTATGTTGGCAAGAATATGGCGCCTCTGAAATAGAAGTTCCTGGCGCCACACACTGCTCTTGACTTTCACAAACAGGACTCCGTCCCGCACGCGCACCGGCGTAGTCACGGCCGCGATGTGCTCTCCGACCGCTTTCGGCCACAGTCGGATCGCCGCCTGCTCGGCCACTCGCCGCTCGAGCCCCAGGTTATGAAGGAGTTCCTGTAAGATTGCACTGAGAGAGGAAGGGTGTCGCATACCGCTTAGACTACCTCCGTTACCGTGCCGCCCTGAACGCGGTACTGGCGAAAGGAGCCGCTGCTCAAACCGACTCGTCTCCACGCCTCTTTGTCTGTGGAGGTAATGATGACTTGGGCCTGAGGAGGGAGTAGGGCCCCCAACCTCGCCGCCCGCGTTTCGTCCAAATCCACAAGGAGGTCGTCCATGAGCAAGATGGGAGATTCCCCCGTCACTTCCTGGAGAAGGGCATGTTCGGCCAGCCGGAGCGCAATGAGCATTGCCTTGTGGTCGCCACGCGAACCGTACTGCCGGAAATCGCGGCCATGAATGATAAGTGCCATATCATCGCGGTGGGGGCCAAGCAACGTAACTCCCAGCTTCTTTTCTCTGGCCGCCAGGCGCTGCAGCCGCTCTAAAAATGTCTGCCGCAGCGAGCTACCCTCTTGGGCGTGAACGCTTGGAAGATAGTCAATGTCAACTGCGCTATTCGTTTCCGTAATCCTTGCAAAGTAGTCGCCTATCCACTTCTTTAGCCGGACAAGGAGCTGTGCCCGCGCCTCCATCACCCTGCAACCGTACTCCACAAGCTGCTCTGTCCACGTGCCAAGATGAGTGTCACAACCACCTCCTAGTGCCCCCCTGAGGAGAGAGTTTCGCTGCTTAAGCACCGCGGTGTACCGCTTGACATCTTCCAAGTACCGCCTACTCACCTGACACAGTAAAACGTCCATGAAGCGCCGCCGCTCCGCGGGCCCACCCTTGGTCAATCTATAGTCGTCGCATGACATTGCAACAGTGGGAAAACGGCCAATGAGCTCTGACCGCCGCTCAATGCGTTTCCGGTCAACTAGACCAATTTTTCCACGATGCACATCGTAAACAATACGGCTCTCCCGGACAATGCCTGAACGAAAGGAAAAAGCCCCCCACACCGAAAACCCATCCATCCCAAACCGCACCACACCATCATCTGGGAGGCCTCTAACCCCGCGAAAGAAGCAAAGATAGTAGATACCGTCAATTAGGTTGCTCTTCCCCTGTGCATTCTCACCCCAAAAAATGTTGACCCCGGGACCTAACTCGAATTCGGCACTCTCATAGTTACAAAAGTTTTCCAACCGCACACACTTTAGCCACATTGCCCGGTTTTTCTAGCACACGGACTCTCATTCTTCCGTCAGCCGGATAGGCATCACTAAGGCGAGAAAATCCTCATCCTCCCTCTGCACACTGGGTCGGATAACAGCGGCGCTCATTGGATCACGAAGCTCAAAGCGCGCGACGTTGGTCTCTATATGGCGCAGAATCTCAAGCAGATAACTAGCGTTGTACCCTATCCGCAGCGGCTGTCCTTCATACTCCACGGAGAGGACTTCACGCCCCTCACCACCCACCTCGACGTCCTCGGAGCTGACAGTAAGGTTGTTTTGATCCATCTCCAATCGGACTTGACGGGTCGTGGAACTAGAAAAGATAGCCACCCGACGTAACGCGGCAGTCATTTCTTCCTTATCAACGATTAGTATCTTGTCATTGTCCGAGGGAATTACCTTTTCATAGTTAGGGTATTGCCCTTCGATAAGCTTTGCGTAAACTTCAGTTGCGTCCGACGAAAACATAATCTGGTCCGGAGCAACCTTTATTTGAAAGTAGGTTACACCTTCCCCAATAGCTTTAGATGCGGCAAGGAGCGCGCGCGGCGGCACAATTACACTAATTCTTTCACCCGAGGATAGGTTTTGCTGCTTGTACACAACCTTGGACAAGCGGTGACCATCAGTAGCAACCAATCGTAGCTCATCAGGATAAACCTCAAAACAAACCCCTGTTAACACCCGCCTTTGCACGTCAGAAGAAACCGCAAATACGCTCTTTTCAATCAGTCTAGCAAAAACTGAAGCGGCAATTTGAAATGAGTTTTCGTACTCTTCTCCTGTGACGCTAGGAAAATCTTCTGCTTGTTGTCCAAGAAGGGTATACGTGCCCCGGTCCGTAGTGATGGTCATTCGCTGCCGTTCGTCACAAGCAACATGCAGTCCGACGTCGGGGAGTTCACGCACAATATCCCCGAGTGTGCGGGCCGACACCGCCACCGAGCCCCCTTCGACCACCTCTGCCGGAATGGAAGTAGTTACGGATATTTCCAAATCTGTACCGGTAAGTTTAACGGAATCCCCCTCCGCCCGAAAGAGGATGTTTGTCAGTATGGGCAACGTGGTCTTTGCGGGTACAGCAGGAAGTACCTTTTGCAGTCCCTTGTAGAGCTCTGACCTGCTGACTGCAATTTCCATAATGTCCTCCGCTGTTTTACTTCCTTTCTTATTGCCTTTGCCAAAGGTAAGTAATATTTAGCTTGTTTTCAAGAAGAAATTTATTGAAAGAAATAGTAACAACTGTTTACTGGTGAATAAGTCAACCCTCCGACGAGGAGGGGTTGAAAAGCCTGGCGTTAGCTACGTTTGATGATAAACATCGACTGTGGAAAGGCTGTGGAAAAAAACAGGTAAGGAAGAGGTAGGGAAAAAGACTTTGAAAACCAAAGACAAATATTCTGCCACGTCACACCTTTTGCAGGAGATCTTCACAGAGGGTGTTGATACCTGCGACATTTAGGCGATGGAAAGCCTGATTTTCTGGGCAAGATCGTCTATTTTCTGCCTGAATGCGTCGTCCTTCGCACGGAGGGTCTCCACGAGGTTAAGGGCGTGAATCACCGTGCTGTGGTCCCTCCCACCAAAGTGAAGCCCAATTGTTTTCAGAGAGTTGTTGGTGTGCATCTTTGCTAAGTACATGGCTACCTGGCGTGCGAGAGCAATTTCTTTCTTCCTTGATTTTGCTCTCATCATATCCTCCGGTATGCCGAAGTACCGAGCAACAATCCGCTGCACTTCCTCCACGGTGGTATTAACCTTCTTAGGCGCGCATATGTCGCGCAGGACGCGCTTTGCCGTTTCTAAAGTAATCTCCGTTTTCGTGAGGGACGAGTACGCCAAAAGCTTAATGAGGGACCCTTCCAATTCACGGATATTCATTGTCACGTGCGTAGCGATGAACTCAAATATTTCCTCGGGGAGCTCGAGGCCATTTTGGTCAGCCTTCTTGTGAAGGATAGCTAGCCGCGTCTCGTAGTCAGGAATCTGGATGTCTACCGTGAGGCCCCAGTGAAAACGGGAAATAAGGCGTTGCTCCATTCCGTGGAGTTCTCGGGGAGGCCTGTCACAGGTAAGCACAATCTGCTTCCCGGCATGGTAGAGCGCATTGAAAGTGTGAAAGAACTCCTCCAGTGTGCGCTCCTTATTGGAAAAAAACTGGATATCGTCCACCAGGAGGAGGTCCACATTGCGATAGTTGGCGCTGAACTCAGTGGTCTTGTTCTGCTGTATGGAGTTGATAAACTCTAGGGTGAACTTTTCGCTGGACACGTAACACACACGTCGCACGCTACCGATGGAAATGGCGTGGTTACCAATAGCCTGAATTAGGTGAGTTTTCCCAAGGCCCGCGCCGCCGTAGATCACCAATGGGTTGAAAGCGGTGCTCCCTGGAGATTCAGAAACGGCCATTGCAGCTGCTTTGGCAAATTGGTTACTGGATCCTTCCACAAAGTTAGCGAACGTGTATTGCTCGCTGAGAAGACCATTTGTGGAAGTAGCTCTCGGCGCGGGGCGCGCCTGGGGCGCTTGAAAGGGGTCAATCTTGTCACTAACGACCACTGCGTATCTTATTCCCGCTCCGTCCCCCAGACACTCCGAGAGAGCATCCTCAATCACCGAGCGGTAATGCTGATCGATCCATTCATAAAAGAACTGACTGGGCACCTGAATAGTCAGTTGTCGTCCCTCCAGCTTCACGGCCTCGATTGGCCTAAACCACGTCGTAAAACTCTGAGGGTTTACCCTGTCCTGAATCAATGACAGACACTCGGTCCAAACCTCTGCTGCAGTCCGCTCCATGCCGACTCCCAGTAACTAAACTCGGGTGAAAGAGTTATCAACATCACCCACAAATCCTCTGGCGTTGTTCACGGGGAAGAAATTAGCGTTACATTGTGCTCCACAGACACCATTCATAAGTTATTAACACGCCCCAACAACACACAAGGTATTAGTTATAAATAGCTTATCTCGCCACTAAGTGTCGTACATGTGGATAACTCACTCGAGACTCACGCATTTCTGAAGACTGCCTCTAAGTGCTGCGGCCCTCCAGCCATACGTTATCCACAAGTTATCCATACGACACACAGCCTCGGCCACGGGCTAATGTAGTAAAGCAAGCGAAATTGTCAACAGAAATTTTTCGCTCCAGGGCGTTCTTGGCAGGGTGGTAGGTAAGAAAAGCAAACAATGGCAATGACTGGATTGGTGTTCCCCGGAGCAAGAAAAGTGCTTGACCTATAATAAAATAATTGCTATAATTACAACTTGAACTGCAATGAGAACCTTGGATCGGAGGAGCAATGAAGCGGACATACCAACCAAGTAACAGGAGGAGACTGCGCACTCATGGTTTTCGAGCGCGCATGAAAAGCAAGACTGGAAGAGAGGTACTGCGACGCCGTCGCGCGAAGGGGAGATACAGCTTGACGGTAAGCGACAGGGGATAGCGGTGGTCCTCAGGGATGTCGAGGAATCAAGTACCCGTTCTGAGGGGCGCCGCCTTCTCTGAGGTGATCGTGTCGGGTGAAAAACTGCAAGGGCCCCTACTGACGCTTTTTTGGAGGCGGGCGCCGACACGTGCGGTCGGAATTACTGTGTCGCGGAAGGTCAGAACGGCAGTACAGCGGAATAGGGCGAAGCGACGCTTGCGTGAGGTGGTGCGACGATGCGCGGAGGAGATTCCCGAGGGGGTGCAAATCGTGTGCGTCGGGCACCCAGATGTGGCTGTGGTGCCGTTTGACCATCTGGTTCAGGAGTTTTGCAACCAGCTTGGCACGGTTCGTAGCATGGGGACACAATGATTGTTCGTTTATTCCTTGTCCTTATTCGCCTCTATCGTGCGGTCCTGTCACCCGTCCTTGGAAGCAATTGCCGGTTCGAACCTAGCTGTTCGCGATACGCTGAGGAGGCGCTGCTGCGCTACGGTGCCGCCAGAGGACTCTATCTGGGGCTGCGGCGCCTGCTCCGTTGCCACCCGCTTTGCCCTGGGGGGTACGACCCGGTGCCGTGAGAATGGCAGGGCTTGAGATCGCAGGAACATAAAGTGAGCGTAAAGATGGACAAGAATACCGTGATTGGGGTGTTGCTTATTATCCTCATGCTTATCTTGGTAAACACCCCTTTCTACAAGAAGACCTTCTTCCCACAGCAGTACTGGCAGGAGCAGATCAGAAATAGTCAAAGGCAAGCGCCCGCCGAGGTGGACTCAGTCCTCACTCCTCCACCGGTAGAAGAGAGGAGCGAAGCGGCGCCGACAGTTCCGCCGGCCACCATTGCAGCCGCAGCTCAGCGCGTGGAGGGCGAGGAAGTTGTGGTAGAGACGCCGCTGTTCCGCCTCTCCTTCAACACTCGAGGGGCAGTCCTCACTGCTTGCCAGATGAAACACTTCAAGGACCCGGATAGCAATTTTGTTCAGATGCTCGCCGGCGACTCAGCAGGTAACCTGGCGCTGGGCTTTACCACGGCGCGTGACTCGGTGGACACCGGGCTACTGCTCTTTCGGAGTGACGTGAACGCCCTAAGCCTCGGAGCAGGAGATAGTGGCTCGGTGACATTCATCGGCGACCTCGGGGAAGGCCGGCAGATTGTGAAACGGTATATGTTTAGGGGGGACAGCTACTACTTTGGGCTGGACATTCGTTTGGAGAACTTCCAGAATACCATCGCACAGAGGCGCTACACGGTGGGCTGGAGGAGCGGGCTTGCACCCACTGAGGCTAAACCTCTCGACGATTTCCAAGAGGCCAAGGTGTATGCGCTCTTTGCCGGCAACTTGGAGAAGTTCGACATCGGTCGCGGCCCAGCGAAATCGGGTGCGATGGACGGTGTAGTGCATTGGGTGGGGGCGCGCACCAAGTACTTTGCCGCGGCCATCATTCCCACCAGCCAGCGGGGCGTGGGGATGTGGTACCAGGGGAGGCGGCAGCCACCACCCCGCTCGTTTGCCATCTGGGACCGACACCGCCTGCGGGAGGTGGATCGCCTGTGGAAGTCCTACGCCTTTGGGCTGGACATGAGCTTTCTCAACGAGCCGGTGCGGGAAGATCGCTTCTTGGTCTTCCTCGGGCCCTTGGATTACAGCACGGTGCGGGGTCCGGGGGTGGGCCTAGAGCGAATGATGAGCCTGGGGTGGAAGGTTATCCAGCCATTCTCCAAGGCAGTGTTGTGGTGTTTGAAGACGCTCCATAGGGTCATCCCAAACTATGGTTGGGTCATTGTCGTTTTTTCGCTCTTGGTGAAGGTGGTGCTTTACCCCCTCACACACAGCTCTCTTAAGTCGATGCACAAGATGCAAGAGCTGCAACCGCGGCTTGTCGCATTGCGGGAGAAGTACGGGAAGGACCCGCAGCGCCTCAATGAGGAGACGATGAAATTGTACAAGGAGGCGGGGGTGAACCCGATGGGAGGTTGCCTCCCCCTTCTGTTGCAGATGCCCTTGCTTTACGCGCTCTTTGTGGTGTTTCGCAATACCATCTCTTTCCGCGGCCAAGGCTTCGTGTTTTGGATAAAAGACCTGGCCAACCCAGATACCGTGGCGGTACTCCCATTCAGTCTTCCTTTGTACGGCAATCTTGTAAACATCCTCCCCTTGGTAATGGGCGTCACGATGCTCATCCAGCAGAAGATGAGCGTAAAGGACCCCAAGCAGAAGATGATGGTTTATTTCATGCCTATCTTTTTCACATTGTTGTTCAACTCCTTCCCGTCTGGGCTAAACCTTTACTACATGCTTTTCAATGTGTTGAGCATAATTCAACAGAAGGTCGTGACAGACCGCCTCCTCGTGGCAAAGAAAGAGGTCGCCGAGAAGAAGCCATTCCTCAAGCGCCCGAGGCGGAGGTAGAGCAGCGAGAGCGGCTGAAGGATTCTATGCCTGAAAGGCCCTGCTGGCGTACGTTGGTGGGGCTTTTTCTATGAGGTGGATGTGCTTGCCACGCAGAACAATGACGACACTATCGTGGCCTTATCCACGCCTTGGGGTGTAGGGGCCATCGCCATGGTGCGATTGAGTGGGAAAGAGGCGGTGCGCGTGGTGGACGGTGTGTTCGCGGGGAGGGTTCCACTGCGCGAACAGCCGAGTCACCTCCAGGCCTACGGGCGCATTGTTGCTGAAAAGGCGGGGACGGAAGTCACGATTGACGAGGTTATGGTGGCAGTACACCGTGGGCCTCACTCTTACACGGGAGAGGACGTGGTGGAAGTAACCTGCCATGGGAGCCCTCTCATTGTGCGGGAGATGGTACAGCTGTTTTGCGACCGCGGCGCGCGTTTGGCAGAGCCGGGGGAGTTCACGAAACGAGCCTTCATCCACGGGCGCATCGATCTGGCGCAGGCGGAGGCGGTGTGCGATCTTATTCAGGCGCGTACCGAGCGGGCGCGGCAATGTGCAATGGGGCAGCTCCAGGGAAAACTATCGGAAGAAATTACCAACGTTCAAGCTCTTCTCACCGAGGTGCGCTCCCTTCTGGAATTGGACATTGATTTTGCGGATGACGACGTGCCAGCCTTTGAAAGGGAGAAGGTAGCGGCGCTGTTGCGCCAGGCCAGAGATGGAGCAAGCAAATTGCTCGCAAGCTTCGCCGAAGGGCATCTGTTGCGGGAAGGCGCCCGAGTGGTGTTAGTTGGGCGCACCAACGTGGGGAAGTCAAGCCTGCTGAACGCATTGCTGAGGTGCGATCGCGCCATTGTGAGCGAACTGCCGGGCACAACACGTGACACCTTGGAGGCAGTGGTGGATATCGGCGGCATACCCGTGACGCTCGTGGACACTGCCGGGTTTGGAAAGCTCGACTCATCCATTGAGCAGGAGGCAGCCCGTCGCACAGAACGGGAAGTGGGGCGGGCCGACCTCATCATGCTGGTGCTGGACAGGAGTGAGCCGCTGAGCGGAGAGGATGAGCGGCTATTGCAACGGTATGGGTCCCCTGGGGAAGGCCAACGCCCTGCCATGTGCGTCGTCAACAAGATCGATGTGCCCAAAGCGTGGGATGTGGACCAGCTAAGGACATTCGGATACAATTTGGCTCCTGTGGAAGTCTCAGCAAAGGTGGGCGTGGGGATGGAACGCCTGCGGGAGGTGGTGGCGCAAACGCTCCTGGGCGAGGCGATTGCGGGCGCGGACAGCGTGGTGGTGACCAACTTGCGCCATCAGCAAGCCTTACAGCGAGCAGTGGTGGCGATTGATCGGTCCCTGGCCTCCTTGGAGGAGGGGCTGTCGGCGGAATTTGTGGCCGTAGACGTGCGGGAGGCAAGCGAGGCGCTGGGCACCATCGTGGGGGCGATCACCGATGAGGATGTTTTGGCGGAGATTTTTGCGCGTTTCTGCATTGGCAAGTGAGGGGGTGTTCCACGTGAAACAGGGCACGGGGTACAGCGGTGAGTGATGGCGAGCACTATGAGGTCGTCGTGGTCGGGGCGGGGCACGCCGGTTGTGAGGCTGCCCTTGCTGCGGCGAGGATGGGGGCGCGGACCCTCTTAGTGACCATGAACCTCACGACCGTGGCGCAGATGTCCTGCAACCCGGCCATCGGCGGGCTGGCCAAGGGGCAGCTGGTCCGCGAGATCGACGCGTTAGGTGGACAGATGGGGGTCACCGCGGACTTGGCTGGCATACAGTTCCGCATGTTAAACCGGTCAAAGGGGCCGGCGGTGTGGTCGCCGCGCGCGCAGGAGGACCGGCAGCAGTACTCTCTTCTCATGAAGCGGGCCCTTGAGCAGCAGGAGGGTGTACGGCTGCTTCAGGCCGAGGTGGTAGGGCTTGAGGTTGGCCAAGGTGCGGTGCAAGGTGTGCGTCTTTTCCCAGGCGGGAAGGTCAGGACACGTGCAGTCGTGTTGGCCCCGGGCACTTTTCTCAACGGTCTTATCCACATCGGCCTGTCGTCCTTCCCGGCAGGACGGTCAGGGGAGTTTGCCAGCACTGCTCTGAGTGAACAGCTGCGCGCTATGGGGTTTCGCCTGGGGCGGCTGAAGACGGGTACCCCGCCACGCGTTGATGGTCGTACGGTAGATTGGCAGAGCCTCACGGTGCAGCGCGGGGACGACGAGCCGGAGCCGTTCTCCTACCGCCACGACCGTCTTGAAGTTGAACAGATGCCATGTTTCTTAGCGTGGACCACCGAGAGGACCCACGAGCTCCTGCGGGCTGGGTTGGATCGTTCGCCGCTCTACACGGGCAGGATTGTGGGTGTGGGGCCACGCTACTGTCCGTCGATCGAGACAAAGATTGTTCGCTTTTCAGACAAGCCGCGGCACCAGATCTTCCTTGAACCCGAGGGGCGTCTGACCAGCGAGTACTACGTCAATGGGTTTTCCACCAGCTTGCCCGAAGAGGTCCAGCAAGAAGCTCTGCGCTCGGTGCCGGGGCTGGAGCGCGTGGAAGTGACCAGGTATGGCTACGCGATCGAATACGACTATGTGCCTGCCACGCAGCTGCACCCCACTCTGGAGAGTAAGGCTTGGCGCGGGCTCTTCCTTGCCGGTCAGATCAACGGTACATCGGGCTACGAGGAGGCGGCCGCGCAGGGTTTGGTGGCCGGGATCAATGCGGTGCTGCTGGCGCGGGGCGAGGAGCCTTTCGTCCCCACGCGCGCGGAGGCCTACATTGGCGTCCTCATCGATGACCTGGTCACAAAGGGGCCTGAGGAGCCGTATCGGATGTTCACTTCGCTGGTGGAACATCGCTTGGTGTTGCGCCAGGACAATGCGGACCTCCGCCTTTTGCACCACAGCGAGCGGCTGCGTTTGCTGCCGGAGGAGATTCTGCGCCGGACGCGCGCGAAGCAGCGTGCCATCGAGGAGGGGATGCGCTTCCTGGAGGCGACCAGGCCGGCAATGACCGAGTTGAACGCCTGGCTGGAGGCTCGAGGGTTGCCACCCGTGCGCGGAGCGGTGTCGCTGAAGGAGCTTTTGCGACGACCCGAGGTCCGCATTGCCGACTTGCGCGGCTTGGCGCGCCACGAGCTCGTGGAGCAGCAGGGGGACCCGTTCTGGCGCGCCGTGGCCCGCCAGGTGGAAATTGAGGTGAAATACGAGGGGTTTGTCACCCGGCAGCGAGAACAAATGGAGCGGTTCCAGCGCTTGGAAGGGCTGCGTATTCCGGCAGAGTTTGAGTATGAGAAACTGGTGGGCCTTTCGGCGGAAGCGCGAGAGAAGTTGCAGGCCGTCCGGCCGGTATCCTTGGGCCAGGCTTCACGCATTCCGGGCGTGCGGCAAGGGGACATCGCGGTGCTGATGGTCCACCTGGCCCGCTTGGCAAGGAGCCACGAAGGGTGTTCCACGTGAAACAATCCCCGGAGGGGCGGCCGGAGCGGGGGTGGGAGGAGCAGCTTGCGGCCCTGACCCGTTGCCTGGGCGAGCTTCACATCCCTCTGAGCCAAGCGCAGGCGGAGCTTCTTGCCGCCTATGCGCGGCTGGTCTTTTCATGGAATCGCCGCCTCAATCTGATCGCGCGCGGCGATGAACCTGTCTTCGTGCGCCGCCATGTGGGCGAATCACTGGCTTTTGCGGCCAATCGCGCCATACGCCCCGGCGCGTGGGTCCTGGACATGGGCAGCGGAGCGGGACTCCCGGGGATCCCGCTAAAGATCCTGCGCCCGGACCTGCACGCGGTGTTGCTCGAAGCCCATCGGCGTAAGGCGCTTTTTCTGCAGGAGGCTGTCGAGCACTTGGGGTTGGGAGACATAGAAGTGCTTTGTGCGCGGGCAGAATACTTGGCCACGCATCATCAATGGCAGGGGCGATTCCAGTTGGTGGCGGCGCGGGCCGTAGCTCCTCTACCGAAACTCTGGCTGTGGGCCGCGCCCCTTCTTGCTCAGGAGGGCGAGCTCCTTGCCCTCAAGGGCGGCGACCTCTCGCGCGAGCTGCGCCAGCTCGGAGAGGTTGACACTGCCACCGTGGTGCGCGTGGAGACGCCGCCAGCGTGTCTGGTGGACCCGAGTACGGCGAGGGTGCTTGTGACCATTCATCGAGGTGCCAGGACGTGAGACGAAGACCAGACGACAACGTGTTCGCTGAGATCCAGAACCTCATCACCGAGGCGCGCAATCCTGCCACCATGGATATCGACTCCAAGTCGGTGGAGGAGATTCTCCGCCTCATCAACGCCGAGGACAAGAAGGTGCCGCTGGCGGTGGAGAAGGAAATTCCCTACATCGCCCAGGCCGTGGAGATCGTGGTGCAGGCCTTTCGTGCAGGCGGGCGCCTGTTCTACATTGGCGCTGGCACGAGCGGCCGTTTGGGAGTGCTGGATGCCTCCGAAATACCACCCACCTTCGGTGCCCCACCGGAGATGGTGCAGGGCATCATCGCAGGGGGGTACAAGGCCTTGGTGCGCGCGCAGGAAGGGGCCGAAGATCGGCGAGAACGAGGTGGCGAAGACCTGGTGCGCCGGGGCTTCACCCCCAAGGATGTGGCATGCGGCATCGCGGCCAGTCGCAGGACGCCTTACGTCCTCGGGGCCATCGAAAAGGCGCGCGAAATCGGCGGCAAGACTCTTTACGTGACCTGCACGCCCCGCGAGGAGCTGAACTTTCCCGTCGACGTGGCCATCTGTCCGGTAGTGGGGCCCGAGGTAGTGATGGGCTCGACACGCATGAAGGCGGGGACCGCCACCAAGCTGGTGCTGAATATGATCACCACCACCGCCATGATCCGTCTCGGCAAGGTGTACGGCAACATGATGGTGGACCTCCAGATGACCTCCCGCAAATTGGAGGAGCGTTCCAAGCGCACCGTCATGATTGTCACCGGCGTGAGCTATGAGGAGGCGGAGGCGGTGCTGGAGAAGGCTGGGGGCCATGTCAAGACCGCATTAGTGATGATCCTCGCCGGTGTGGATGCCGAGGAAGCACGGCGGCGCCTGCAACGCGCCGGTGGCTTTGTGCGCCAGGCCTTGGAGAAGGACTGAGGGTGCATGCGCAAACCGTGCCGGACCTGTTAGAAAGCATTCATGGGCGCCTCCGTCTGTCTGCGCGAGTGGCCGAGGCCTGGCGGGGGCTGGACACCGCATCCACTCCGGTGACGGTGGTTGCCCCTGGTTCTCTGCGTCGCGTGTTGGTGGCCGCCTGGGTCAACGAACGGCAGCGTCGCGCCCTGTACGTCACAAGCGACCCTGTTGAGGCCGAGCTGGCGCGCGACGATTTTGCCACCCTCCTCGGACCCGAGCGCGTAGCTCGCTTCATGGAGCCCAGCGATACCCCGGTCGCATTTCGGCTGCAAAGCCTTACCCGCCTCAGCGCTCAGGTGCGAGCCGTGGAGCTCCTGCGGGGCTCCTACCCCGGGGTGGTGGTCACCTCCGTGCGAGGATTGGAATGTCGGCTCCTTCCCCCTACCTGGATAGACAGCCGCCGCATCGTCCTGCGTCAAGGACAGGAATACGACTTTGACTCTCTGATTGCCACCCTCGTAGACCTCGGCTTCTCCCGCGAGGAGATGGTGGATAGGGCAGGGGAAGTGAGCGTGCGCGGGGGTATCGTGGATATTTTCCCCTATTCCCGCCTTCGCCCCGTACGGGTGGAGTTTTTTGGCAACACCGTCGAGTCAATGCGCGAATTCGACCCTGAGACTCAACGATCGGTGGCGCCCGTTCACGAGCTGACAGTGTTCCCCCAGTTCCCCGTTTTGGACGAAAGAGATGGGAGTCCAGGTGGACTTTCCACAGTTGACCTTCGCGCTTTTGTGCAACATGGTGACCTCGTGGTCTATGAAGGAACCACATTGCCAGCTGCTGCCTCAGCCCCGGACACAGAGGAACACCCAGGGCAGAAGGCATCTGTGCCACCTCTTGCCTCAGGCCCGGTATTGTATTTTCCCGAAGGAGGCGCCGCCGAGGGGGGGATTGCGCTGCATGCGGAGCCCGCTCAGCCTATGGGAGGCAGATACGAGCGGCTGAAGGAGTTCCTTGCTCGCTTTGCCCTGCGTGCCTCTCTGTACTCTCCTCTTGACCCTGTGGCCTACTTCCTCTGTGACGGCGGTGCGCAGGCCGAGCGCGTGGCCACCCTCCTGGAGGAAGAAGGCGTGGCGGGGGTACAAGTGAGGCAAGGAGCGCTGCAAAAGGGATTTGTCCTTTGGGAAGCTGGACTCTGTCTCTTGACCCACCACGAGTTTCACAATCGTCCACGCGTACCCCATCCGCAGCCGCGGCCGCGCGAGGGGTTCACTTTCCGCCAGCTCCACGCGCTTAGGCCGGGCGACTATGTCGTGCACGTGGACTTTGGGATTGGTGTCTACCACGGCCTGCGCAAGATCAGGCTCGATGAAAGCGAACGAGAGTGCATCGAGATAGGGTACCTGGATGGAGACAAGGTCTACGTACCCCTTGAGCGAATGGACCGCGTCAGCAAGTACACGCCGCGCGAGGGAGTGGTGCCCCGCATCAATCGCCTGGGCACAGGAGAGTGGGAGCGCCTAAAGGCACGGGCCAAACGCCGGCTCAAGGACGTCTCGGCTGAGCTCATACGGCTTTATGCCGAACGGCGGCAGGCCCAAGGTTTTGCTTTCTCGCCCGACAGCCTGTGGCAGCACGAACTTGAGGCATCCTTCGTCTACGACGAGACTCCGGACCAGCTCCAGGCCACCCTTGAGGTCAAAAAAGACATGGAGGCACCGCGGCCCATGGATCGGCTCGTGTGCGGGGACGTGGGCTTTGGCAAAACTGAGGTCGCGGTGCGCGCGGCTTTTAAGGCCGCCAACGACGGCAAGCAAGTGGCCGTGTTGGTGCCCACTACCCTTCTTGCCAGCCAACATCTGGCTACTTTCCGCGAGCGCCTAGCACCCTTTCCCGTGCGGGTGGAGATGCTGTCCCGTTTCCTGTCAAGAAGCCAGCAACAGCGCATCCTTGCTGACCTCAAGGCTGGTCGGATCGACATCATCATCGGCACCCATCGTCTGCTCTCCCGTGACGTCGCCTTCAAGGATCTGGGTCTGCTCATCATTGACGAGGAGCAGCGTTTCGGCGTGATGCACAAGGAGCGCCTTAAGGCGCTTCGTACCAATGTGGATGTGCTCACACTGACAGCCACGCCCATTCCGCGAACACTCCACATGGCCTTAGTGGGCATTACGGACATGTCCCGCATTAACACGCCACCCCGCGATCGCCTCCCCATTAGGACCGAGGTGGTGCAATTCAGCAAGGAGCTGATCCGTCAGGCGATACTGCGTGAACTCGGCCGAGGCGGGCAGGTTTTCTTCGTGCACAACCGCGTGCAGTCGATCGAGGGTATGGCGGCCCTGCTGCGACGCATTGTACCGGAGGCGACTTTTGTCGTTGCTCACGGCCAGATGCCCGCCGCGGCTCTGGAGAGGGTCATGAATCACTTCATCGAGCGCCGCTACGACTGCCTGGTCTCCACCATGATCATTCAAGCGGGGCTGGACATGCCCAATGTGAACACCCTCATCGTGCATCGCGCCGATCGGTTCGGATTGGCACAGCTCTACCAGCTGCGGGGGCGAGTGGGGCGTTCCGCTCAGCAGGCCTATGCCTACTTCCTGGTGCCGAATGTGAGTCGCCTGAGCAAGGAAGCCATCAAACGCCTGCAGGCCATTGAGGAGATCACCGAGCTTGGTTCCGGCTACCAGATAGCCTTAAAAGACCTGGAGGTCCGCGGCGCTGGCAGCCTGTTCGGCGCCGAGCAGAGCGGATTCCTAGACGCGTTGGGGTACGATGTGTTCTGCCGCGTCTTAGAGGAAGCGGTGCGTGAAGTAAGGGCGGAGCACAGAACCCCTGAGCAGGCGACCACCCCGCCAAGCACAGCCGTGGCCCAAGTGCGTTTCAGCGGACAGGCCTTTCTGCCGGAGGATTATGTGGGACAAAGCTCCGAACGGGTGGCGATCTACCGCCGCCTCGTCCTCGCTGAGACCGTAGAAGCAGTCCAGGATGTTGCCGAGGAGCTCGAGGATCGATTTGGACCGTTGCCAGAACCGGCTCGGAACCTGGTGGATGTGGCGACCTGCAGAATCTTGGGAAACCTCTTGCGGATGAGGGAGGTTAAAGTAGACGCGCGTGCGCTGGACATAACCTTCGATAAGTCTCTGCTCACGGACAAGGAAGGGTTCAAGGAGTTGGCCTCCAGAGTGAGTGCTCGGGTGGGGACCCCGTTCACCTTCGTACAACGCAAGAAAGAGCTGGCGCTCCGCGTCGAACTCCCAGGAAAAGGAGGTATCTCCGCAGCGAAAGAGTTCTTGGAAAGTTTGCTCTGAGTTCCTATATTTGAAAGAGGCTATTCAGCGGCAGCGGTCAAGAAGGGAGCGAGAGATGGCCAGAAAGTTAGCGTTGTTACTTACTGTTTCTGCGTTGGTTATTAGTGCATGTCAGCGCACTCAAGACCCAATTGTGGCACGCGTGGGAAATCGGGTCATTAGGCTTTCCGAGTTCGAACAGGACTTCTCCAAGAACCGAACTCCTAACTTCATAAAAACCACGACGTTCAAGGAGCGTAAAGACCACCTCATGAGTATGGTGGAGCGCACGCTAAAGATCGCCGACGCCTACTCCCGGCATTATGACCGCCTTCCGGAGGTAGTGCAACCGGTGGAGCGAGAGATGGAGCAGCGGCTGTTCTCCTCCTACGTCGAAAAGAAAGTGGTGGACCGGTTGGTGACTGAAGCGGAGATGCAGGACTATTGGCGGAAGAGCAGTGTGCAGCTCAGAGTTCGTCATCTTCTCCTGGTGGTGCCGCGCGATGCGGACGAGCACACGGAGGCGGAAGTGCGCAAGCGCGCCTGGGAACTGCGGGACCGGATCCTGAAGGGCGAGAGCTTCTTCGACGTCGCAAAGAACTATTCCCAAGACCACATGAGCAGCACCAAGGGTGGCGACTTGGGTTTCATCCGCTGGGGCGAGGGGGGCTATGACGACGCCTTCTTCCAGGCGGCTTTTTCGTTGAAGGAGGGAGAGCTCTCCACGCCGATCCGTACTCAGCGCGGGTACCACATCCTCCGTGTTGAGGGCAAGCAAGTCTCCGGGCTTGGCGAATATGAACAGGCTAAGGACCGCATCAAGGACCAGTTACTGAAGACGAAACAGGCGCAGCTGGAGAAGGAGTATTACCGTTTCGCGGAGGAGCTGGAGCGGCGGTACAAGGTGCAATACGACTCCACGGCCATGGCCGCACTTGTGGCTAAGCTTGCGCAAGGGAGGTCGGACACGACCACGGCCTCGCCGGTGGACCAGGACGTGGAGCGCGACCAATTCCACGTCTTGACGCAGGCTGACCACACCATCGCCCTGGCCCGGTATGTGGGAGGAAGTGTGACGGTGGGGGACATAGTGAATATGCTCCGGCGCTACCCGGTGCGGCGGCAGCCGCGCCTGACCGCAGTGGAGGTGGTGAAAGACTGGACCTCGCGCCTCCTCTGGCGCCAATTGGCGATCAGGGAGGCTCGTCGGGAGAAGTTCCACTCGACGCCGGAGATGAAGCGCACCAGACAGCAGCTGCTGGAACGGTCCATGCTGCAGCGCATCACAGACGACATGGTACGGAAGCGGATGAACCTGACGGAGGATTCCTACAGAGCCTACTTCGAGGCGCATCGTGATGCCTACAAGAACCCGGCGCGTGCTAAGGTGCAGGAGATCTTCCTTTCCGATCGCAAACAGGCGGAGCAGCTCTTGCGGCGCATTCGTGCGGGCGAAAGCTTTTCACGGCTTGCTCGGCAGTACACAGAACGCACCTCCGTACGCAACCAGGACGGAGTGTTAGGCTACATTTCGGCGCGCCAGTACGGCAATGTGGGGAAGACGGCGTTAGAGATGGCCGTAGGGCAAGTCTCCGACATCATCCCCATGGGTCCCAAGTTCTCCATCATCAAGGTGCTGGACCGCGAGGAAGAATCCTTCAAGACCTATGAACAGGCCCTTTACGACGTGCAGCGTGACTTGCGGCGGCAAGAGGAGGAGCGATTGAAAAACGAATGGCTCGAGGGACTGCGCAAGCGCTTTCGGGTGACAATCTACGACGAGGCGATGAAGAAGGCTTTTGCCAACCTTTTTGAGGAGTAGGTCGTGAGGAGGGTTCGCGAGCGCCTGGCGCTGCTTGTTGGTGCCCTGGTCCTGATTGGGGCAGTTCTGGGCTTCATAAGCCTGGGGTGTGGGGGAGGAGAGCCAGGCGATCAGCGCGTGGTGGCGCGGGTAGGTGGCTCGGTGCTCCGGCTTGCGGATTTGAAGGCTGCTTTTCCGGACAACCCGCGCCTGGGCATTTCGGAGGCACAGGTGCGCTCGTATGTGCAGCGCTGGATCAACACCGAGCTCTTGGCGCAGGAGGCGCAGCGGCGCGGCTTAGCGCACGATCCTAAGGTGAGACGCCAACTAGCAAACTCCCGTCGGGAGGTGCTGGCCGCGGCAATTCTGGAGCAGGAGGCTATGGACAGCGTGAGCATCGCCGAGGAGGAGCTCCAAGCCTATTTCGAAAAGAACCGCGACGCCTTCTGCCGCACCGAGGAGGAGTATCTGCTCCAAGAAATTTTGGTGCCCACGTGGCAGGAGGCCACCGAGCTGCGCATGCGCATCCTAAACGGAGAAAGCTTCGAACGGCTCGCCCAAGAGAGGTCGCAAGCAGCCACTGCGGTACAAGGGGGCTCGACCGGATACGTGCGGCGGACCCAGATGCCGCCGGAAGTAGCGCAGCAGCTCCCCCGCGCCCCGCTCGGGCGTGTTCTCTCCCCGATAAAGACGGAGGCAGGTTACTACGTGCTCAAGGTGGTTGACACCAAACCTGCTGGCAGTGCGCGCGACTTTGCTGATGTGCGCGACCTGGTGCGTGAGCGCGTCGCGGTGGAGAAGACCCGCGGCATGCAGCGCCAGTTGCTGAGTCGCCTTCGCGCGCGACAGCCGGTGTATGTGGACTATGACCTTTTGGCCCAACTCGTGCCTGATTCCACCCGCGGCGCTTCTTTGCCCGAGCCGGCGCGGCGACAATTAGAAAGGAAGTAACAGATGTTGAGGATCTATCGGGCCGTTTTCATCGCTTTGATGGCGACACACGTGCTCCTGTGCCAAGAGGTGCTGGACCGAGTGGTTGCCGTGGTGGACGACAAGCCCATTCTGGAGTCCGAGGTCACGCAGGGGGCGTTCTTCCTCGCCATGCAGCTTCGCATCGACCCGAGCCGCGAGCCAGAGCGCTTCAAGGAGTTGCAACGGCGCACCCTGGAGAGTTTGGTGACCCAGCACATCTTGCTGAAAAAGGCTGAACTGGATACCGTGGTGGCGGATGCCAAGCGTGTAGAATCCTACCTGGAGCAGCAGATGCAAACCGTGCTGCAACAGCTGGGCTCTGAGGAGAAGGTGGAAGAGTATTTCGGCATGCCCATGAGGAAGGTCCGCCGCCAGTACGAAGAGGAAATCCGCAAGAACCTCACGCTCCAGCAGCTGCGCGAAAGCAAATTTGCTAATGTGCGTGTGAGCCGTCGCGAGGTAGAACAGTTCTACGCGACCCACAAAGACAGCCTGCCGGGCATCAAAGAGGCCGTGGATATCAGCCACATCTTGGTGGAGGTGCAGCCTGGGGAACAGGCCCGCAAGGCTGCGACCGAACGGATGGAGGAGATAAAGCGACGGTTGTCGGCGGGTGAGGACTTTGCCGAAGTGGCGCGGCAGAGCTCCGACGATCCGGGCTCGGCATCGCGCGGGGGGGACCTGGGCTTTATGCAGCGCGGCGACTTTGTGCGTGAGTTCGAGGAAGTGGCCTTCTCCTTGGAGCCCGGCCAGCGCTCGGACGTGGTGCAGACGGAGTTTGGCCTTCATCTCATTGAGCTCCTCGAACGGCGCGGCGAAAAGGTGAGGGTCCGGCATATCTTGGTAGCCCTCCGGGCCACCAAGGAGGATGAAATTGCCGCCGCCGAGCGCATCAAAGCCCTGTATGGGAAACTCCAGGAGGGGGTAGATTTTGCATCGCTTGCCAAGGAGTCTTCCGATGATGAGAGTACCGCCCCCCAGGGCGGACATCTGGGGTGGTTCGAGATAGATCAGTTGCGGGAGACCGCACCCGAGTTTGTGACTGCCCTACGCGGGGTGGAGCCAGGGGGCATCACCGACCCATTTCGCACCAAGTACGGATTCCACATCTTGAAACTGCTGGAACGCCGCCAGCCTCGTCAGCTGACCTTGGCAGATGATTGGGACACCATCGAACAAATGGCCCTCAATGACAAGAAGCAGAGGGAGTTCGAGAAGTGGGTGGAGGAGTTGCGCGCCGAGATGTTCGTGGAAGTGAAGGGACTTTGAGCCCCTGGGCACCCGCTGGAGGCCGACCGGTCCAGCACGGGTCGGCCTTTTTTCATGTAAGGAAAAGGCTTGACTATTAGGTCAACTTTTTGTTTCTTTATAGCGAGACAAAGAACAGGCGAGGGAGGCATGTGGAGGCAGCAAACGAGAGCGATCGTCTCAGCGGCAATCCTGCTAGCCGTGGGAAGTCTGTGGGCCCAGCAGCTGGCACCGTTCTTTTGGGCGGAGAGCTCTTGCTACGACTCCCAGGTGCCCAAACCCGAAGCCATTCTAGGCTACCAGATAGGCGGGCAGTTCACTCCTCACCATCTAGTTGTGCGCTACATGGAGACGTTGGCTGGCACTTCCGATCGCGTGCGTCTGGTGCGCTACGGAACAAGCTACGAAGGGCGACCACTCCTGGTGGCGGTCATCTCCTCACCTGAGCACCTTGCGGAGTGGGACAGCCTTCAGGTGCGGCAGCAGCGCCTGGCCGACCCCCGGAGGCTCCCTTCTTCTGCAGCCCTTTCCCGCATGCTGAATTCTTGGCCAGGGGTGATCTGGTTGAGCTTCAACGTGCATGGCAACGAGGCCAGTGGTACCGAGGCGGCGCTGCAAGTGGCCTACCAGCTTGCTGCCGGCACAGATGAACGGACCACAGGCATTCTGCAGGACCTGGTGGTCATCCTGGACCCAGTCCTCAATCCCGACGGCCGGGAAAGGTACGTCTCATTCTATCACCGCACGGCCGGTTGCCAGCCCAATCCAGACCCGGAAGCGGCCGAACACCACGAGCCTTGGCCGGGCGGAAGGTCAAACCACTACTATTTTGACCTGAACCGCGACTGGGCATGGCTGACACAGCGCGAAACTCGGCAACGGGTGGCTCTGTTTCGGCAGTGGATGCCGCAGGTGCATATGGACTTTCACGAGATGGGCTACAATAGCAGCTACTTCTTTTTCCCGGCGCGCAGTCCCATCAACACTAACATTCCTCGCAGTCTGCTCAAGTGGGCCCAGGTGTTTGGCGAGCACAATGCAAGGGCGTTTGACCAGCATGGTTGGGGTTACTTCACTGCAGAGGGATTTGATCTGTTCTACCCCGGGTTTGGCGACTCGTGGCCTTCCTTGAACGGGGCCTTGGGCATGACCTTTGAGCAGGGAGGTGGAGGTGGCGCAGGGCTCGCTGTCACGCGGGACGACGGGACCGTGCTGACGCTCACCGAGCGCGCTTGGCACCACTTTGTGGCCGCGATGACCTCTCTAGAGACGGCACGGGCCCATCGCAAGGAAATCCTATTGGATTACGTGGAAGCATGGCGGCAAAGCCTGGAACAAGGACGTGCCCGAGACGTGCGCTATTACCTCTTCCCCCCGGACGCAGATGCCAACAGGCAGGCGGACTTTGTGGACCTGCTGCTCCGCCAAGGTATCGAGGTTTGGCGCACCACCGAACCAGTTGAGGTGGCAAGGGCGGAATCTTACGAGGGGGGCACGCAGAAGTTGCAGCTGCCCGCTCAGTCGTTTGTGGTCCCGGTGGCCCAGCCGGCTCAGCGGCTGTTAACGGCGCTGTTCGAGGTGGACCCGGTGCTTGCCGATACGTTCTTCTACGACATCACAGCGTGGTGTCTGCCGGTGGTGTACAATCTGAAGACGTTCTGGACCAAGTCACCACTTGCCTGTGGCATGGAAAGGCTTCGGGAGCGTCCGGAGGTGGTGGGCCAGATTCAGGGTGGGCAAGCGCGGTATGCTTATCTATTGCCCTGGGAGGACGAGCGTGCAGCGCGCGCCCTTTATGAGCTTTTGCGCCACAAGTGGCGAGTGCGCGTGAGCGCCAAGCCGTTTGTGCTTGGAGGCCGGCGCTTCGAGCGTGGCACCCTGGTGATTCCTGTGGCCAATCGGCTTGTCACCCACCCCGATTCGACGCTCCACGAAGTGGTCGCAGCCCTCGCGCGAGATCACGGCCTCACTTTCTACGCAGCGAACACCGGATTGAGTGAGGAGGGAGTTGATCTGGGATCGGACGACCTCGTCGCCCTTGCACTGCCGCGAGTGGCGATGGTGACCGGAAGCCCGGTGAGTGCGAGCTCCTATGGTGCGCTCTGGTTTCTCCTTGATCAACATCTGGGGATCCGGTTCACGCCACTGCCCTGCGAGCGGCTGGGGAGCGCCGATCTGCAAAAGTACGATGTGCTCATCTTTCCCGACGACTTTGGCGGAGGCCGTGGATACCGCAGCCGTCTCGACAGTGCAGCAGTGGAGCGACTCCGTCGTTGGGTGCGCGATGGGGGGACCTTCATCGGCATTGGTGGTGGGGCCACATTCGCCACCCAGGAATACGCTCGCCTCTGTTCTGTGAGGGTGAAGAAGGACAAGAAACCACGCGAAAAGGAGGGCGAACAACAGGAAGACCCCGAAGAGGTGCGCCGCATGCGGTTGACTCTCGAACAGAAGGAAAAGGAGCGACCCCTAAGCATGGTGCCGGGGGCTATTCTCCGGACCCTCATCGACACCTCCCACCCCCTGGGCTATGGGACGAAGCGGCAGATGTTCACTCTCAAGACGGGGACCGATGCCTACGAGCTCAGTGGCCAGGGAAACAACGTAGGCATCTACGCGGACAATTTGCGTTTCGCCGGCTTCATTTCGGAGAAGAACCAGAAGAAGATAGCTGGAACAGGTTATCTAATTGAGGAAAGCTTGGGTAAGGGGAGAGTGATTCTGTTTGCCGACGACCCTACGTTCCGTCTTTTGTGGCGCGGGTTGACTCGGCTGGTCGTGAATGCTCTCTTTTTCGCCAAAGTGGCATGAGGCAAAGGAAGCGAATGTGTTCCCCAGCGCAGCGTGGGCGTAACTACCTGGGGGTGGCACGGCGAGGCCTGATAGGGATCTGTCCCCTACTAGTCTGCCTGGGAGTGGGCTGCCTCGAAAACGCGGCAATGGCCCAAGGCGAGGTGTTCACCGTGGCCCGCCTGCGCTACGCCGGTGGGGGGGACTGGTATAACGATCCCTCTGCTATTCCGAACCTCCTCAAGTTTATCGGGGAACAAACCCCCGTGGCCGTGGCCAAGGACCAGGTGGTGGTCAGCATCATGGACGAGAAGCTTTTCTCGTACCCGGTGCTTTTTCTCACTGGCCATGGCCGGATTTCTTTCTCCCCGCAAGAGGTGGAGCGCCTGCGGACCTATCTTACGCACGGGGGATTTCTTTATGCGGATGACGACTATGGCATGGACAGCTACTTCCGCGCAGAGATGGCCAAGGTCTTCCCAGACAAGCGCTTTGTGGAGCTGCCGTTTAGCCATGAGATCTACCACATTCACTTTGACTTTCCCCAGGGGCTGCCTAAGATTCACGAGCACGATAGCAAGCCGCCGCAAGGGTTTGCTCTGTTCCACGAAGGGCGGATGGTAGTCTTCTATACGTATGAAACCAACATCTCCGACGGCTGGGTCGACCCAGAGGTGCACGGGGACCCTCCCGAGAAGCGGCTTGAGGCCCTGCAAATGGGCACCAACATCATGATCTACGCGTTAACGCACTGAAGCATATGCCCGATCTGGAACGGACATACGCCTCGCTGCGCGAGCGCCTGCGCGACTACCGCCAGCAGAAGAAACGCCAGGCTTTGGTGTGCGGCGCGGGGCTATGGGTGGGATTGGCCGCACCGGCAGTGCTTTTTGTCGCGACTTTGGAGGCGCTTTGGCCTCTCCCTGGCTACGTACGACTGGCGCTGACGCTTGTTCTGGGAGGGGCGCTGGCATTGGGCTTAGGCGTGCTTGTGTTGTGGAGGCTGGTCGATCTGCTCCTTCGGCGTAGCCACCCCGATGACCTCGCTGTGGCACGCCAAGTGGGCGCCCACTACCCGGATGTGGGAGACAGGCTGGCACACGCACTGGCAGTGTTTGGCAAGCGCTCAGATAACCCAGAGCGCTACTCCACGGAGCTCATGGGCGAGGCCCTGCGCCAGGTGGCGCGGGCCCTTGATGGCGAGCGATTTGCCGCCAAACTGGACTGGAGGCCGGCGCGACGGAGGGCACGGCGCGCAGGGATCATGGCGGGGCTGGTCCTGCTGCTCTTTGCCCTGTTTCATCAGCCGCTGGGCGGAGCAGCGGATCGCCTTGTCCACCCGCGTACAGCCTATGTGGTCGGGCCCGCGTCCACTCTTGCCGTGTCGCCGGGGAATGCGGAGGTGGTCCGCGGCCAGGACTTGGCAGTGAGCGTAAGAGTCAGCGGGCGTAAAGTCAGCCAGGCCACCATTGAATACCGGGGGGAGGGGTCGTCAGCTGCAAGTAGAAGACCCATGGCCCAGCTGAACCCAGAGGAGTTCGCCTACGAATTCAAGGCGCTCAGGGACACGCTGTTTTACCGCGTGCTGGCGGCCGGACTCAAGTCCCCTGAGTATCGCATCGCAGTTATCGAATTGCCCCTCGTACGCGCACTAAGGGTGTCGGTGCGTCCACCCGCCTATGCCGGGTTACCCACCCAGTTCCTGGACGAAAACGTGGGCGACGTGTTTGCTCTCAAGGGCTCCACAGTTACCCTCTGGGCTGCTGCCAACAAGCCCCTTAAGAAAGCTGCGATTGCAATAAAGGGGGCTAGGGCTATTCCCATGCGGGTTACCGGCTTGACGCTAGAAGGGGAGTTGGTGGTCCATGAAGAGACCTCCTACCACTTGGAGCTGGTAGACTATGCGGGCAGAGAGAACGAAAACCCGATCGAGTACAGGGTCACCGTGCTCCCGGACCGCGCGCCCTTTGTGCGCGTGCCCATACCGGGGATGGATGTGGATATTGGGGAGGACATGGTCTTGCCTCTTCTTGTGGAGGCGGAAGACGACTTTGGCATCTCCCAACTGATGCTCACCTATCGTGTTCTGCGGGGAAGCGACGCGCAGGAAATCGGCAAGGGTTCGGCTCCACTGCCGCTCCCCAGTGGTGCGGACAAAGTGCGTGTTGATTACGTCTGGGATCTGTCCGAGCTGAATCTGATTCCGGAGGACGTTGTCGTCTACTCGGCAGAGGCAAGGGACAACGATTCTGTCTCCGGTCCCAAGTCCGCGCGGAGCCCGGAGTATCGCGTCCGGTTTCCTTCGATCTATGAGATCTATCAAGAGGTGGCCCACGCGCAGGAGGAAGCCGCACAGCAGCTGGAGAGCGCATACGAGCAGAGCAAGGAGCTGAAGGAGCGCCTTGACAGGCTCGGCCAGCAGCTGAGAAGGGATCCCGACCTGGACTGGGGCGAGCGGAAGCAGGTCGAAGAGGCGCTTGAGGCGCGCCGGCGACTGGAAGAGGAGATACGCGAGCTCAGTAAACGCCTCGGCGACATGGTGGAGCGCATGGAGCGCAATGACCTGGTGACGCTGGAGACGCTCAAGAAGTACCAGGAGTTGCAGCGACTGTTCGAGGAGGTCGCCACGCCGGAGATGCGTCGCGCCATGGAGGAGTTGCAGCGTGCCCTCCGGGAGATCGACCCCAATCAGCTGCGTCAGGCGGTGGAGAAGTTCAGCCTCACACAAGAGGATTTCCTAAAATCACTGGAGCGCACCATTGCCCTGCTTAAGCGGCTCCAGATCGAGCAAAAGCTGGACGAGGCAGTGCGCCGGGCACAGGAGCTGGCGCAGCGGCAGATGGAGGTGGCAGAGAAGGCGTCGGAGCCCGGGGCACAGGGAGCGCAGCTGGCCGAACAGGAGCGGCGTCTGGCTCAAGAGGCCGAGGCCCTGAGCCAGCACGTGCGCGACCTATCGGGTGCGATGCGCGAATTTGCTGACATGCCGCATGCGGAGGTGGACCGCGCGGCCGCCATCATGGACTCGGCCGGTGTAGCGTCGCAGATGGAGGCGCTCAGCACTATGCTCCAGCAGCAAAAGATGTCTGGTGCACAGGCGGGCGCGCGCAACGCCGCTACCGTGTTGCAGCAGGTGGCATCAACGCTGCAAACAGCCCAGAAGGCCCTGACCGATAGCCAGCGTCAAGAGGTGTTGAAAGCGTTGCAGAAGACTTCGCACGACCTTGTGCAGCTTTCCCACCGCCAAGAGCAGCTGCTTGACGCTTCCGAACAAAGCCGGTCCGACAGTCCGCGCGTTCCAGAAATGGCGGAGGCACAGAACGACATGCGCACCGCGTTGGAGCGAGTTGCGGCGCAGCTCTACAGCCTGGCAAAGCGAACTTTCTACGTCTCCCCACAAATGGGTGCGGCGGTGGGCCGGGCCCACGATAACATGGTGCGTGCCGTAGCCGCTTTGGAACAACGAAACCTGGGCAGCGCCACCAGCGCACAGGCCGCGGCGATGAGTGCTCTCAACCAGGCCGTCCGAGAAGTCATGCGCAGTATGGAGGATGTGCGCTCGGCAAGCTCGGCCCTGGGATTCGACACCTTTCTGCAACGCCTTCAGAACATGGCTGGCGCCCAGGAGGGGATCAATCAGCAAACCATGGAACTTGGCCTTGGTGGCCAGTACAGCTTGGAGCAGCAGGCAGCTATGGCGCGATTGGCCGCGCAGCAAGAAGCCCTGCGCAAATCGCTGGAGCAGCTGCAACGCGAAATGGGCGGGCGCTCTGAGATCTTGGGCCGCCTCGACCAGGTGGCGAAAGACATGGAGGAAGTAGCCAAAGACCTATCCTCTCATCGCATCGACCAGCGCACCCTGGACCGCCAACGACGCATCTTGTCCCGATTGCTCGATAGCCAGCGCTCGGTCCGGGAACGGGACCTGAGCCCCAAGCGCCAGGCCCAAGCCGGGAAAAACGTGGTGCGCCCCAGTCCCGGGCCTTTGCCGCCCGACCTGGGCGCCCCCCAGAGGAGTCTGGCCGAGGACCTTCTCCGCGCCAAGAAAGAAGGCTACACCCCAGACTATCTTGAGCTCATCCGCCTTTACTTCGAGGCATTGGCCCGGCAGGAGAAGCCATGAGTGTTCGCGGCGCATGCACACTAGGATTGCTCGCCGTCTGCGCCTTGACCTGCGCTGCGTCGCAGCTACCAGATAGCCTGCGCCTGGCCTATGACTATGAGGCCATTGGACAGTTCGAGCGGGCGGCGCAAGTGTTTGCCTCGATGTACGCCAGGTCTCCCCAGCACATTGTGCTGTATCAAGGGCTGCGCCGAAACCTGATCCGCATTGGGAAGCTGGATGAATTGGAGGCGGTGATCAAGCGCCGCATGACCACCGGGGACCTCCAGGCGCAGGTGGATTGGGCTGACCTCCTCTATCGCAAGGGGCAGGAGCGAGAGGCATTCGCTCAGTGGCATCGCCTTCTACAGACGAACCCTCGCAACCTGAACGTTTACGAAATGGTGGCCACAAGCCTCAGGGAGAACGGGTTGCTGGAGGAGGCGGTTGCTGTGTACCAGCAGGCGCGGAAGGAAATGGGCAGACCCACCCTCTTTGCCCTGCAACTTGCCGACCTTTATGCAGCCCGCCTTAACTTCCGGGAGGCGACCAGGGAGAACCTTCTTTTCCTGCAGGATAACCCCCAGCAGTGGAGTGTGGTGCAGGCACGGGTGGGCTCGTACCTAAGCCCTGAATCCGCCGGTGAGATTGCTGGGGCGATTGAGCGGGAGCTGACCACCTCTCCTTACAAACTTGCGCTGCGGCGCATTCTGGGCTCTCTGTACGTGGCAAGCAGACAATGGACCCTGGCGTTCCAGAACTATGCGGAAATCGACCGGTTGGTAGCGGAGGCAGAACGTAACCGTGGCACGCTGGGTGGCGAGCTGTTTGGCTTTGCCGAAACGGCTCGCCAGGAAGGGGCGTATGAGGCGGCCGAGCAGGGCTATTCTCTTATCCTTACCCGGTATCCGGGCACCCCTTTGGCGCTTCGGGCCGAGTTCCAGCGTGCGATATTGCTCAAAGAGCAGGGGCGGTATCACGAGGCAATTGGTGGCTTCTTGTCCCTGGCAGAGCGTTTTCGACGTTCACGGGAGGGGTGTGCAGCGCTTCTGGAGGTGGGGGCCATCTACCTCAATGTGTTCCACGATCCCAAGGGGTGCGTGCAGACGGTCAACCGGGTGCTCAGCGAGTGTGGTTCGGGCAGCGATCAGGCCCGTGCATTGCTCCTTATGGGCGATGCGAAAGTGGCTGCGGGCGATCTGGCTGGCGCCGATGAGGCCTACCGCCATGCTCAGGCGCGAGGCGACGCGTCTACCGAAGCAGCGCTGTTCAAAATAGGCGAGCTTTCCTTCCTCAGCGGTAAGCTGGACAGCGCAGTTGCGGTCTTAGGCAGGCTCTGTTCATCGCCGAGGGGTTCGGGCGATGCCCCTGGCAAGATGGTGAACGATGCCTTGGAGCTTCTCCTCCTGATCAACGAGCATGGGGACCACCCTGATGAACTGGCCGTTTTGGCTCAGGCAACTCTGCTCCAGCGCCAGTGGCAGACCCACCGCGCGTTGGAGGTGCTGAAGGAGCTTGTGAACCGGCAACCCCCGCCCGCCATTGCGGATCAGGCGCTACTGCAGATGGCCAGCGTCTATGTCGCGGAGGGCCGCTACCAGGAGGCAGCTCAGGTATATCAGCGACTGTACGAGAGCTTTCCGGAAAGTCGACTGCGCGAGCTTGCTTTGAAACGGAAGGGGGAACTTCTCGAATCTCATTTGGCCGACGCGCAGTCCGCAGCCAAGGTCTATGAGGAGCTGCTGGTGAAATTTCCCTCTAGCGTCTATTTGGAAGAGGTGCGAAAACGACTTCGTGCGCTGGACGCTCAGCGCAGGGCAACAAGGGATAAATGAGAAAGGTGGGCGTATGGTAAGGACCTTTTACCTCAAGCACATCAAAGCGGAGGAAGCCTTAGAGAGGGTGCACGCATTGGGCGTTTTGGATTACAACATCAACTGGGGCGTGGACGTGGACAAGAAGCTCAATGCCATCTCATTCCGCGTCAAGTATGAGGCCGGAGGTAACGCTGCGGAGATGGAGGCGCGCGCCCTTCAGGAGATCGAGGACTTTCTCAAGGGCATCGACCTAGAAAAGCCGCCGCGGTGACATCCTCGCGAGCGAGGCGCATTGTATCGGTCAACATGATGAGAGCTACACCCCACGCTAATTCAGGTCTCTTTCCGGGAGGGGAGACCCAGCCCCATCCCGTGTTCGGAGGGGCCGCACTCGGTATCGTGGCTTTGTGCGCGGCGATTCTCCTTGCGGGCGGTCTGGTCTCAGACGCTCTGGCGCAGCGGATTCTCGTCCCTATGGACCTCACGCAGACTGACCACCTCAAGGCGTACGGCGTGGCCTACTGGACGCTCGAACAGGGAATCGACGTGGAGTGGCTGCTCAACTACAGGGGCGGTTCGTTCCTCATGGCAGAAGAGCCCCTCATCGAACGAGAGCTGCGGGTACGGGGGGTCAGCTTCGTGCATCTGGACGCGGCTGCAGTGAGCGCAGTCTATAGCACCATCGAGCAGGAGAACATGGAGGTGGTGCTGCTGGAAAAGGCCCCTGCCATTGCCATTTACGCTCCTCCCAAAGAGACGATGTGGGACGACGCGGTGATGCTGGCCCTGGAATACGCCGAGGTGCCTTTCACGGTAGTCTGGGACGCCGAGATCTTGCGCGGGGATTTGGAGAAGTATGACTGGCTGCACTTGCACCACGAAGACTTCACCGGCCAGTTCGGAAAGTTCTATGCCAATTATCGCAATGCACCCTGGTATCAGGAAGAGGTGGCGCTCAACCGCGAGATGGCGCAGAAGCTGGGTTTTGCCAAAGTCTCCGAGCTGAAGCGGGCAGTGGCTCTGGCCATAAAGGACTACATGCTGCGCGGGGGGTTCGTGTTCGCCATGTGCTCGGCCACGGACACATATGACATTGCCTTAGCCGCCCAATACACGGACATCGTCGACGCCGTGTTTGACGGGGATCCGCCCGCGCAGGATTGTCAAGAGCGCCTCGATTACACGCAGTGCGTGGCGTTTGAGGGGTTTCGCGTGGAACCCAATCCTCTCATCTACGAGTACTCAGATATCGACATTCCGCCCAGCTATGCCCCGCTGTTGCGCAGCGCGGAGAGTGACTACTTCACCCTGTTTGACTTTTCCGCCAAGTATGACCCCGTTCCTTGCATGCTCACGCAAAACCACGTCTCCATCGTCAAGGGCTTCATGGGGCAGACCACGGGCTTCAAGAGGAGCCTGGTCAAGAAGTCGGTGACCATCCTGGCCGAGGCCGAAGGGACGGAGCAGGTGAAATACATCCACGGCAACGTGGGCCGGGGCACCTTTACGTTTCTTGGGGGGCACGATCCGGAGGACTACCAGCATCTGGTGGGCGACCCTCCCACACAATTGGCTCTCCACAAGAATTCACCTGGCTACAGGCTGATTCTCAATAACATTCTGTTTCCTGCAGCAAAGCAACGGAAGAGGAAGACCTGATGGCGGAGATGCACCGGTTCTCTTTGCGCACGAGCACGCGCTGCGAGCTCGTGAACATTGACGCTCAGGTTCAGGGGGCGGTGACGGCAAGTGGGGTGCGCGACGGTATTTGCGTGGTGTTTGTGCCGCACACCACGGCAGGGGTCACCATCAATGAGAACGCGGACCCTGATGTGCGCCGCGATATTGTGGCGGAGCTGGACAAAGTAATCCCGCTGGCGGACAATTACCATCACTTGGAGGGCAACGCCGCGGCGCACATCAAGGCGACCTTGGTGGGCTCATCGGTTACCGTCATGGTGCAGGGAGGGCGCCTGGCTCTGGGCACCTGGCAGTCGCTTTTTTTCTGCGAGTTTGATGGCCCGCGGACCAGGCAGGTGTGGGTGAGAATCCTAGCAGGTTGAGGCGGGGCGTGCGCATCAGCGAAATAGGCGAATTTGGCCTCATTGCGCGCCTCAAGGCCATTTGCGGTGAGCCCCGCGCCGACGTGGTGGTGGGCATCGACGACGATGCGGCTGCTTTCCGCGCCCCTGAGGGGGAGTTGGAGGTGGTCACCACTGATGCGCTGGTGGAGGGCGTGCATTTTCTCTGGGACTACTTCTCGCCATACCAGCTCGGCTGGCGGAGCATGGCCGCAAATCTCAGCGACATGGCCGCCATGGCTGCCGAGCCACAATTTGCCGTCGTCTCCGTCGCGTTGCCACCATCGATGAGCGTCGAGGCCGTAGAGGATATGTATCGGGGGATGGTCGACCTCGCAGGGCGTTATGGGGTGGGAATCGTCGGGGGCGACACCACCACTTCGCCCCGCGGGATGTTCTTAAGCATCACCGTGATTGGGAAGGCGCCGGCGAACAGGCTGGTCAGGCGGGCGGGCGCGCGCGTGGGGGATGCGCTCTTTGTGACCGGCTACCTTGGCCAGTCACACGCGGGACTGATGGTGCTTTCCACCCCTACACGTTTTGCGAAGCAGGAGTTCCCCTCAGTGGTGCAAAGGCACCTCCAGCCGATGCCGCGAGTGGAGGAAGCAATCTTCCTGCGCGAGCACGTGAACCTGAGCAGCATGATCGATGTCAGCGACGGATTGGCGTCGGAGGTGCGGCACCTTTCTCGTCTCGGTGGCGTGGGGGCCGTGATAGTGGAGGAAGCAATCCCCGTGTCCCCCGAGGCACGCAGGGTAGCGGCGGCAATGGGACATGACGCACGCGACTATGCGCTGGGTGGAGGAGAGGACTTTGAGCTCCTTTTCACCGCGCGGAAGGAAGAAGTTGAACGGATACTCCCAAGGTTTGAGGAACGATTCGGGCTTGCTCTGACCGCGGTAGGAGAAATCCTGCCGGCGCATCAGGGCGTCAAGTTATACCTTGCGGACGGCCACCTCCAGGCTCTCCCGGTGGCGGGGTGGAACCACTTTGCCGGAAAGAGGCACTGTAGGAGGGGGCGCGACAGTGGCAGCTGAGAAGAATCGCCCCCGAATAGTGGTGGCAGTTGGTGACCCGCGTGGTGGCAATGGACTAGCCGCCTTGCAGGTGGCTGCAGACCGCGACGTCGCAAGGGTGTGCCGCGTGCTCCTTGCAGGCGATTTTGGTGCGCTCACGGCGGCGGCGCGACAGGCGGGCATACGGGTTCAGCTTCGGCGCATAGCGCTGGACGAACCCGGAGAGGATGTGCCTGGTTCGGTGGAGGTGATCGATCGTCTGAAGCACCCCCTCTTGCCGCGGGCCGCTGGCAAGGCTAGTCGAGCTGGAGAGCGTATTGTGGAGGACCTCGACGCCGCGCTGCAAATGTTGCTCTATCGATGGGCCGACGGAGTGGTGGTAGCGCCTGTGGATATGGACGCCGTTCGCGCCGCAGGGTTTAGCTACACACACCTTGCCTCTCTCCTCGCCGAATGGCTGCGGCTGGATTCGGCAGTGGCCCTCTCACCTGTGCCGGGATGTACCTACCTGAGCGTTGCGGAGCCCGTCCCAGGCGCTTTGCTGCTGATCGGAGTGGAGGAACGGCCCAGCGAAAGGGGGCTACGCGGGGTAATGAAGGAGGCTGTAGAGGTTGCAGCTGCCCTGGTCGGTGCCAAGGCGTGAGACAGTGCCATACGCGCGCCTGGCCGAAATATACGACTACGTGATGCGTCACGTGGACTATCACCTATGGGCCGAGCACATCGATCTGCTCCTCACCCGAGCCCGTATTCCCCGCGGTCCCCTGCTGGAGATGGCGGCAGGGAGTGGTTCCTTGAGTTGGCACTTGCGGCGGTTGGGTTGGGCGCCAGTGCTTTGCGATCTGAGCCCTCAGATGTTGCGTCAGGCTGCGGCCAAGTTTCGCCAACGTGGCGTATCGGTGCCCATGTGGGTCGCCGACATGTGCCACATTGCGACGCTCCGGCGCTTCCCCGCGGCAGTGTGCGTGTACGACAGCATGAACTACCTTCTCTGCCCCGAAGACTGGGCACTCATGTTGCAGGGCACCGCCGACTGCCTGGAGGAATCCGGCGTGCTGGTGTTTGATGTATGCACCGCGCTCAACTCGCGGCGCAACTTTCGCCACTACCGTGAGCGGGAGAGTGGCCCCGGCTTTACTTACACGCGAAAAAGCCGTTACGTGGATGCTATTCAATTGCAGATCAACCAGTTCGACATCGAACTTGCCAGCGCCCCTGGTGTGGTGTTCAGGGAGACTCATAGGCAGCGCATCTACTCGCTGCGGGAAGTGGAGGCCATGGTGGAGGCGAGCCCTTTCTTTGTGGAGGCGAGCCACTGCGACTTTTCTCTCAAACCGGGCAGTGAGCAGTGCGAACGAGTGCACTTTGTGCTGCGCCGGCGCGGGTCTGCCTAGTCACTTAGAGAGGAACGGGGATGATCCATCTGCGAAACGTGCGTATGGTTTATCCGGAGGGGGGAGGCGTAGAGTGCGTGAACCTGGACGTGCACAATGGGGAGTTTGTCTTCTTGGTGGGGCCTAGTGGCGCCGGCAAGAGCACGGTGTTGAAGCTCATTTACATGGAGGAGCGACCGCAAGAGGGGGTGGTGATGGTGGACAAGTTCGATTCTCTGCATATGCGGCGCCGGGACCTCCCTTATCTGCGGCGCTTGCTCGGCATTGTGTTTCAGGATTTTCGCCTCCTGCCGGATCGCAATGTCTTTGACAACGTTGCCTTTGCCCTCCGAGTCACAGGGGCAGGGAGAAAAGAAATCAAGCGCCGCGTGCTGCGTGCGCTGGCCGAGGTGGGGTTGAGCCACAAACGCAACCGCATGCCTCACGAGCTTTCCGGGGGTGAGCAGCAGCGCGTGGCGATCGCCCGCGCCCTGGTCAACGAGCCCCTGGCCATCCTCGCCGATGAGCCAACCGGCAATCTGGACCCAGACACCGCGCAAGAAGTGCTCTGGCTTCTGGAGAAGATCAATCTGAAGGGCACGGCGGTGCTCATGGCCACCCACAACTACGCCTTGGTGGAGAGAGCAGGCAAGCGCGTTGTGCGTATCGAAGGAGGGAGGACATTGTGAGGGGGCTCCTCTACAGCATTCGTGAGGGGATCGAAGGGTTTCGGCGCGCCCCGCTATCCAGTCTCCTTTCGGTGTCGACGGTGGCCCTGGCACTGACACTGTTGGGAGTTTTCATGGCCGTCAGCCTCAATCTGAGTCGTTTGGCGGCCCAGATCCAGCGGCGTATGACCTTCGAGGTTTTTTTGGATGAGACGCTCTCCCCCTCGGCCACTGCAGCCCTGGAGCAGCAGATCAAGGCTATCCCTGGTGTTGGTCTGGTGGAGTACGTGTCCAAAGAGGCAGCTGTCAAGGCTATCCAGGACGAATTCGGCCCTGAAGTGTTGGAGATGCTGGGCGAAAACCCGCTTCCAGCCTCATTCCGAGTTGCACTGGCCCCGCAGGGTCGGGGCACCGCGTTGGCAGAGGCGGTGGCTGCGCAGCTGCGAGGGCTGAAGGGGGTGAGCGAAGTGGTCTATCGCGCCGAGCTATTCCAGCTCCTGGACCGCTACCTTAAGCTGGCAATGACCATCGACGTGGTAGTGGGTGTGGGGTTGGCATGTGGCGCGATCCTTGTTATTTTCAACACCATCAGGCTGATTATCCACGCAAAAGAGCAAAACATTGAGATCATGAAACTGGTGGGGGCGACGCCAAGTTTTATCCGTAGGCCCTTCTTGGTGGAAGGAATCCTGCAGGGTGGGGCAGGCGGCGCCCTGGCTGCGCTCGCAGTCTGGCTGCTGGCTCGAGTGGTCGCACTGGAGGCCCCGCGCCTTATAGTTCTGCCGCACGTCTTCTACCTTGCTCTGTGGTGTGCAGGGATGGCCTTAGGGTGGTTGGGGAGCTTGGTGGCGGTGCGACGACTGGTGAAGTATTGACGCTTCCTCTTTTTGCTTGACAATGGGACAGGAGATTCATATATTACAATGACAAGCAGAGGTTGAAGTGGGGTTTTATTATTCGAACTGGTTTGCCATGACTGAATTGACACCGCGAGAAGAACAGGTGTTTCGCTACGTGGTGCGGAGCTTCATCCAGAACGCCAGGCCCGTGGGGTCCCGCTATGTGGCCAAGCAGTGCGGCATGGATGTGAGCGCGGCCACTATTCGCAACGTCATGGCGGACCTCGAGGAGAAGGGCCTGATCACTCATCCGCACACGTCGGCCGGGCGCGTGCCCACGGATAGGGGCTATCGCTACTACGTCGATACCCTGATGCAAGTGGATGACCTCACGCCTCAGGAGCGGGAGGACATTCTGAGGAAGCTGTCCACACCCTCGGCGGACGTGGAGCAGATTCTGGAGAGCTCTTCGCGCGTTCTCGGCCACATTTCCAAATTGTTGGGCGTGGTGCTGGCCCCCCGCTTTTACCAGGGGATTTTTGACCGGCTCGACCTAGTGGAGATTGCAGACAAGCGCATCCTGGTCATAATCCGGGTCAAGTCCGGGTTAGTCAAGACCATCCTCATGGAGATCAGCAGTAACCTCTCCAGGGAGCGGCTCGAGGAGACGGCGCGTGTCCTGAACGAGCGCCTCCATGGGCTGAGTCTGCTAGAGATCAAGCGGTCCATTGACAAGCGGATGAGCGATATCTCGTCAGGCTCCCCGGAGTTAGTGCGTCTGATAGTAGGCTCGGCCGAGTCGGTCTTTGATGTGGAAGGAGGGGCTCACTTCTATGTGAGCGGCACGGGCAACATCCTTTCTCAGCCCGAGTTTATCAATCATGAGCAGATGAGCAAGATTTTGCAGCTGCTTGACCAGAAGCATGTGCTCATCCAGGTGCTAAACGAGCAGGGCAAGAAAGAAGGTGTGTCGATTATCATCGGGGAGGAAAACCGCGAAGAGCTCATGCGCACCTGCAGCCTGATTACGGCCACCTACAACCTCGGGGACGTGACCGGGACGTTGGGCGTCATTGGCCCGACGCGGATGCAGTATGCCAAGGTGATCGCATTGGTGGACTATATGGCGCAGGTCTTGCGCGAGCTAATTCGCGAGCGCCAGGTGATCTGATTGCGGCGAACCGTGGTTCAGCGATAGATTCAAAAGATGGCAGAGGAGACGCGTCTTACCGAAGGCGGGAGTGGGATAGCTCAGGAAAAGCAAGCTGAGGCAGCGCCGCGGCGCGTGGCGCGGGCTTCGGTGAAGGCGCTGCGGGCGGAGGTAGAAAGTCTGAAGCAGCAGCTGGCCGAGTGCAATGACCGGTTTCTCCGCAAAGCCGCCGAGCTTGACAACTACAAGAAGAGGGTGCAACGGGAGTTGGCGGAGGTGGTGGTCAATGCCAATGCAGAGTTGGTCCGGGCGTTGCTTCCCATCCTCGATGACCTGGAGCGTGCCGTGCAGCAAGAGCCTGCCGCGGCTTCCTTTGAGCAATTCCGGGAAGGGGTGCGCCTGATTTGGGGAAAGATGCTTCGCGTACTCGAAGAACGAGGGTTGGTCGCCATTCAGGCCCTGGGCCAACCGTTTGACCCGGAGCGCCATGAGGCGTTGATGCAAACAGAAAGCGAGGGCGCGCCTGCCAATACGGTGGTGGTGGAACACCAGCGCGGATACGAGTTCCAGGGGCGCATCTTGCGCCCTGCCAAGGTGGTAGTGAGCAAGTAGCACCTTATCGAGGCCTGAGCGCCACAACGACCGCCGGAAACGGCAGTGCGGCAGATGGAGAAACGCGACTATTATGAAATCCTGGAAGTTCCTCGGGACGCCACTGAGGAGGAAATCAAGAAGGCGTATCGCCGCATGGCGATGAAGTATCACCCCGATCGGAACCCAGGAGATAAGGAGGCGGAGGAGCGCTTCAAAGAGGCGGCAGAGGCGTACGAGGTTCTGCGCGACCCCGAGAAGAGGCGACGCTATGACCTTTATGGCCACGAGGGGGTCAAGGCTGGGTACGAAGGGTTTGGCGGCTTTGGCTTCGATTTGAGTGATGCCCTCCGTGTATTCATGTCGGCGGGGTTCGGCGGGTTTGCGGACCTCTTCGGCATGGGTGAGGGAAGGCAACGCGGGCCGGAGCGCGGATCCGACCTCCAGATCAGGTTGCGGCTCGATCTGGAGGAAATCGCCACTGGGGTGACGAAGAAGCTGAAGCTCAAGCGGCTGGTGCGATGTAAAGGCTGTGGTGGCAGCGGGGCGCACCCTGACTCACCGCCTACCACGTGCCCGCTGTGTCACGGCACAGGGCAGGTGCGCCAGGCGACTCGCTCCATCTTTGGGTCTTTCCTCAATATCACCACGTGTTCCCGGTGCGAAGGCCGGGGGGAGGTCATTACCCGTCCCTGTCCTGAGTGCAACGGGAGCGGCAGGGTGCAGGCGGAGCAGACGATCGAGGTCCAGGTGCCCGCAGGCGTGGCCACGGGCAACTACCTCACGTTGCGCCACGAGGGAAACGCCGGTCCCTTGGGCGGTCCTCCAGGGGATCTCATCGTGATCATCGAGGAGAACGAACATCGCTATTTCGAGCGCCACGGCGACGACATCCTTTATCACTTGCCCATCAGCTTTGTGCAGGCCGCCTTGGGGGACGAAGTGGAAGTGCCCACGCTCAACGGCAGGGTCCAGCTGCAGATCGACCCGGGGACTCAGTCAGGCAAGATTCTGCGGATGCGGGGAAAGGGTATCCCACATCTTCACGGTCATGGCCGCGGGGACCAGCTGGTGCGCATCGTCGTCTGGACGCCCACAAAGCTCAACACACGCGAGCGAGAGCTCCTGGCTGCATTGAAGGAATCGGAGAACCTAAGGCCACCTGTGGATTCGCCCGAGTTCCGGGAGAAGGTGAAGAAGGCGTTTCGATGACATGGGGTCGATTGTCCTCTCCAAGCAGGAGCGGCGAATGCTGCTCTTTCTGCTTGTCGCTCTTGCCGTGGGCGCGGGGGTGGACCTTTACAAGCGCCAGCACGGAGAACGCTGGGATGCCTCGGAGGCGTTGGCTTATAAAGACTCGTTGCGTCGCGAGTTTGTCGCGCGGGCGAGCGAGCTGCATGACTATGGCGTCCAGGCTCCTTTCCATCCCGACACGCATCGGGCGCCAACAGACGTCATTACCCGGCCGCGGCCGGGACGGGTAAACATTAACCTCGCGACGGCGACGGAGTTGCAGCGCCTCCCCCACGTGGGGCCAGTCCTCGCGGGCAGGATTGTGGCGTACAGAGAGCAGCACGGACCGTTCAAGCGCGTGGAAGACCTAAGGAAAGTAAAGGGCATTGGGGAAAAGACCCTGGCGAGAATTCGACCTTATCTGACAATCGACTAGAGTGGTAACGTACCCAATTATTGGCGGAGGAACAATGGCCGAGGAAAAGGCGAGAGGCTCTATACTGTACCAACTGCTCATCGTCGTCCTGATCGCAGGGCTGGTGGGCACTCTTCTCTACCCGAAAAAGCTCTGGAAGGAGGAGGAGCAGAATACCGCGCTCTGTCGCCAGCGGATGGAACATCTACTCCGGGCGGAGTTGTTGTACATAAGCGCCTTCAACACCTACACCGATAGCATCCCCAAGCTCATTGAGTTTGTCAAGGGCGATCCCACCGGTGGGCGCTTGCAGGAGTACAAAACTATCGACTCCCTGCTGGCGGTCGATGCTATTAACGCCATTCGCGATCTGGGCCCGAAGGAAGAGTTAGTCAGCGCCGTAAAGGCCGCAGTGGCCAAACTGCCACAGGATCGAGAGCTGGTGGACTTTCTCTCGCTGGAGCGCCTCCAGCAGCGATATTCCAAGCTGCCGTTAGAGGCTATGATCGGCAAGTGGTACGTGGTGCCCGACAGCGCATTGGTGGACACTTTGCGCGTGCCGATCGCGGTGGCAGAGGTGGTGAGCAAGGGCGCTCCGCTGGTGAATAACCGCGACATCGTTAACATCCTGTGGTTTGTGGCCACAGAACATTTGGACCTGGAACAGCCGCAACGCTGGGTACTACAGGTCCTGGAGCACAGCCCGCGCCTCTTGGCCATAAGCGACTCGGTGGCCTCGGCCACTTTGGCAACCTTCGCACTCTGTCCCACCAGTCTGGAATCTATCCGCGTTGCTGTGATCGATACCGCAGTGGTCAAGTCGGTGAACATTAGCTGTCCTATCGACTCGCAATACATCGAAAAGGTCAAAAAGGACTTTTTGCGCTTCCGTATCGGCGGATTACGCATCGAGAACCACGGGCGTATCGAGGGCGGGGAACGGAATTGGGCCTCCAAGAGGTAAGCGGCTCACTCATGCGCTGGGGAGAAAGTTGAACGCACCAGACGACGTCTTCGTGGGGATATCCATTGCCGGCAGTGAGCTCACTACAGTAGAAATGCGGCCCCAGGAGGAGCCGCCCCTGATCACGGCAATGGACAGGGTATCCCTGGCCTCATCGATAGAGCTGTCCACACTGCGTGATGGAGGCGCCAAGGATGCTCTGGTGGCGGCGCTCCAAGCGGTGCTCCGTTCGGAGGGAAAACCGACCCGGGCAGCGGTGGCTATCAATGACCGCCTGGCATTTATCAAATGCCTGCCCGTTGACCGAGGCTTGGGAAAAGACGAGCTTGCTGAACACGTACGATGGGAAGTCGAGCAGCTGCTCGTCGCCAGAGGGAATGAGTATGTAGTGGATTCCTCTTGCGTCCCCGTGGTCGACGAGGCACATGATAGGTTAGTTCTGGTGGCCATTCGCAAGCCCATTATTGAGCTTCTAAAGCAAGTGGCACAGGAAGCAGGGGTCCGTTTGGCCGCAGTCGATTTGGATCTTTTTGCTGGCCTGCGGGCGGCCGTCTACAACCACCAGTTAGTCCAAGCCAACGCCACCGGTCTTCTTCGGCTCTCCCCCTTTGGGGCTACACTGATGGTGCTGCGCCGAGGAGAACTGTACGACATGTGCGAGGCCCCGCTGCCCAGTGGCGGTGAGTCCGACCCGGGCACCTGGGATGACACCCGTGCGCGTGAGCTGTGGGAGGAGCTGCGCAGGCGCAGCGGAAATGGCCAAATCGATCGGTTGTTGGTGTATGGGGCGCCTGTGCCAGTGGCGTTTGTTGCCAAGCTGCGGCCGCAGTGTGCGGTGCCTGTGAATGTCATCGATCCTATTAAACGTTTGCAGCTAGCACCAGCTCTCGGTGGTACCGAAGCACCCTTTTCCGGAGCTAGTCTTGTCGCGGCCATTGGGGCAGCGCTCCGGAGTGTGCCGCGGTCACGCGGTTAAAGGGAGGAATCGACCATGGTCGACATCAACCTTTTGGGGGAAGAGGAAGCCCCAGAGTCGGGTCGCTCGGGCGGTGATTACGAACCCTATCGTTTCGAGGAACCCGGCGGCGACACAGCGGGGAGCTCGCCCCAGTGGACAGAAACATCCGAGGGCCAGCACGAGTTCGAGGAGATCGAGAAACGTCGTCCCCGGGCGCCCTGGGTCCTTCTGTTCCTTATTGTGGCGGTGACGGCAGCCGTGATCTTCCTGGTCTGGCGACCCTTTGGCCGTCGCCCGGCGCCGGTGCCCCCCCCTGCCGAGGTGCCTGATACCACCCTCGCGCGCCCATCATCCGAGCTTGCCGCGGTCACCTTGCCACAGCGCATCGAGAACCTTCTGACGAGCCTGCCTCAAGAGGCGACATTTAGGTCTTTCTCCTATACGAGCGGTATGTTCTATCTTGAACTGGAGGGGGGGGCGCCGGCGGAGGTGCAAGGTTTCGCGGACGGGCTGAAGGGCACCGTGGCAGAGAGAACCACGGTCCGGCAACGGGGCGCCCGTGCCCTGGTAGTGGGGAGTATTGAAGCGCCGGAGGGGTCGGGACAACTGTTTGGGCTTAAGCCCCTCTCCTCCGAAGCCCTTGGCCAATTGGTTCGTGCCACGGCGGACTCCGTGGGTCTGCGCTTGATTCGACTCGCTCAGGAGCAACGCACTAAACTTGATGAAACGTATCACACGCCTTTCCAGCTAATGCTGGAGGGACGCCTGGCTGCAGCTCAGGAGTTCTTGCATCAATTGAACGATGCAGGTGTGGCCCTGCAGGTGACCAAGTTGGTGATCACGCCACTCGCGCCCGGACAAAAGGAAAAAGCCGTGCGCATGGTGGTGCATTTTGACCTTTTGGAGTCGTCGTAGCCAAGAGCAGGCGGGTGCGCGGGGGCAGGCAGCACTCGGCGCCATTCCGCCTACTGTGACGGTGCCCGTGCGGCTTCGTGGTCGCCAGCCGGCTCGCGAGGAAGGCAGGGCACCTTTTTTTGGCATGCGAGAGCCCTCGTGCGTGTGGTAGCAGGTCGTTTTCGGGGTCGCCTCCTGCGGACGGTGCGCGGACAGGGTGTGCGCCCCACCTCTGGCCGGGTCAGAACCACCATCTTTGATGTGCTCGGCCCCACCGTGCAGGGGGCGCGAGTGCTGGACTTGTTTGCCGGGACCGGTGCCTTGGGAATCGAAGCCCTCAGCAGAGGTGCTTCCAAGGCCGTCTTTGTCGAACGCTCCCGGCGGGTCCTCATGGCCCTGGAACAGAACCTGCGGGCACTAGGCCTCACCCAGCAGGACGCCGAGGCTTTGTGCGCCGAAGCCCTGAGCTATCTGCGCAGATGGCAAGGCCCAGAGCCGTTCGACATCATCTTTGCCGATCCCCCCTACGACTTCGTGGGGTACCAGGCGCTGTTGGCGCTCGTCGCCCACAACAGGGTCCTCGCCCCCGCGGGACTGGTAGTATTGGAGTACCGAACTGGCACTGTGCTGCCGTCCCGCATAGGTCAACTACGGTTGACGAAGAGCAAGACGTTTGGGACTACGTCAGTTTCCTGGTTCACGCTGCCCAGGGAGGACCATGAAGACGGTGATCTATCCAGGGACGTTTGACCCCATTACCAACGGCCATGTGGACATAATCGAACGCGCCGCCGGGCTCTTCGACCACGTCATCGTGGCAATCGCGCACAATATGCAGAAGACGCCCCTCTTTTCTGTGGAAGAGAGAAGGCAAATGATCGTGACCGCTACGCAACACTTGGCAAATGTGGAGGTGGACAGTTTTGGCGGGCTGCTGGTGGAGTATGCGCGGCGCAGAGGAGCACAGGCCATCATCCGTGGGCTCCGGGCAGTGTCAGATTTTGAGTACGAGTTCCAGATGGCCCTGATGAACCGCCGCCTGGCGCGCGAGATTGTCACCGTGTTTCTGATGCCCAATGAGAAGTACACCTATCTTAACTCTTCGATCGTCAAAGAGGTGGCTCGGTGCGGAGGTGACGTCTCCGCATTCGTGCCTGGATTTGTGAACACCAAACTACAGGAGCGGTTTAGGACCCATGGACCTGATTGCAGAGATCAGAGCAAAGGCACACCGGCGGATTCGGACCATTGTACTCCCTGAAGGGGAGGAGCCGCGCGTCATTCAGGCGGCGCAGATTCTGCATCGCGATCAGTTGGCCAAGGCGATTCTGTTGGGCAACCAAGAGCGCATTCTGGCCAAGGCAAAGGAGCTGCAGGTGAACCTGGACGGCGTCCAGGTTATCGATCCGTCGCGCAGCGAGCGTTTGCAAGCGTTTGCCCAAACCTATTTTGAGCTCCGCAAACACAAGGGGGTGACGGCAGAGCAAGCCTTGGAGATCGTGAAGAACCCCCTGTTTTTTGGCGCAATGATGGTGCGGGAAGGGTTGGCCGATGGCAGCGTGGCTGGCTCGGTGAACACCACGGGAGACGTGCTGCGGGCAGCCCTTCATTGCATTGGCACCGCCCCTGGGATCTCTATTGTCTCGAGCTGCTTTGAAATGGTCATCCCTCCAGACGGGCGTGTGCTGACCTTTGCGGACTGCGCGGTGGTGCCGGCGCCTACACCCGAGCAGCTGGCCGACATCGCCATTGCCTCTGCTGCCACGCACCGCGCCCTGACCGGCGAAGAGCCGATAGTGGCCATGCTTTCATTTTCCACCAAGGGGAGCGCCCAGCACGAGATGGTAGACAAAGTGCGCCAGGCAGTGGCGATCGCGCGGAGCAAGGCGCCCAATCTCCAGCTCGACGGAGAGCTCCAGGCGGATGCAGCCTTGGTGGAGGCGATCGGCAAGCGAAAAGCGCCCGACAGCCCGGTGGCAGGAAAGGCAAACGTGCTGATCTTCCCGGACCTCAATGCCGGCAACATCGCCTACAAGCTGGTCGAGCGACTGGGGAAGGCGCGCGCAGTAGGCCCAGTGATCCAGGGCCTGGCAAAGCCAGCGAACGATCTGTCGCGTGGCTGTAGCGTCGACGACATCGTGGACGTGGTGTGCATCATCAGCCTAATGTCCTGACCCACGCATGCTGTCTGAGGAGTACCTGACACCTCTCACGTGATTTTCTCCCCGCACTCGCACCCATCCATCGAGAGGGGCATGAGACTGGCGGGAGGGCCAGTGCAATCCGTGGGCCTAAACAGCGACGTGGTCGCCAATGGCCGCCGCTTTCACGTGCAGACCAATTTCCAGCCGGACACGGGGGAGTTGACGGCCTCTGTGTTCGAAGACGGGCGATTGGTAGAGCGCCTGGTTCGCCGGAAAGCGACCACCCTGACGCTCGAAGAACTGCAGGCGGAGGTCGCAGGCCTGCACCAGGAGGCCAGCGAGCGCATCCAGCAGCTCTTCCTCCTGCACGAGCGCCTGCACAAGCTTGGCCATGCGCCGTCCCATAATCGCCTGGGGTTGGCATTGCTGCGACGGGGGTTCTACGAAGAGGCGCGCCAGCAGTTCGAGCAGGCCATCGCGCTGGAGCAGAACGAGCCTGATTACCACAAGAATCTGGGGGACGTCTACCTTGCGCAGCGCCGTTACTCCAAGGCGGTGGAGTGCTACCGCGCAAGTCTGGCGTTGGGCCCGCATTACGCCGATGTACACACGGCCCTGGGCCGGGCCTATCTGGAGCTGGGGAGAGTGGAGGATGCTCTCGCTCACTTGCGCCAAGCGATTGTTCTCAACAACAAGTTTGGCCGGGCGCATCTCGAGCTCGCGCTTGCTCTGTTGCAGAAGATGATCAAACGGAAGGAGGTGCCCTCCCCGGCCAAGCTCGACGAGGTGGCCGGTCACCTGCGCCAGGCTTTGCGCTATCACGGCGGCGATTCAGAACGGCTCACCGAAGCTCTCCACGCCTTGCAGCGAGGCGCATTCCCGCAGGCCCTGGAGTTCATGCGTCTGGCAGGTATGGGCAGGACAGTCGATTCGCCCACGGTCAGAGAACAGGAGCTCCTGCTGAGGTTGATCACGGAAAGTAGCGGCGAGGAGGTAGCTGCAGTTGACGAATTGGTAGGTGAGCTTGAACGCCTCACTGCGCAGCACGAAGGATACGCAGATCTTCACAACAGCTTGGGAGTGGCCTATCTGATTCAAGGGCGCAATCTGTTGCTGCGCGCCGCGGCGGAGTTCAAGAAGGCACTGCGCATCAACCCACGCTTTCAGACCGCCAAGCGGAATCTGCGCCTGGTGGAAAACGACGGGCGCGGACTTCTCATCCTCTTGCGCACGCTCCTTAAGTAATCGCTGTCTGATTTCCGCTGGGTCGCGTAGCCGAAAACTGGCCATCAGTTACTCCTGCAGCGCGGTCCAGGTCCGGACAAGAGCCTCGGCGGCGCAGGAGCATTGGCAAGACGGCCACAAACCTTTACCGCCCGCTGAAAGACCAGGGGTTTGTGGTATGCTCTTTGCACTGAAAAAAAGACGTTGCAGGAGCCACTGGTTAGAGGTGTACAGGCTCTTTTTCTGTGCCGAATTGAGACATTTTCACTATCGAGGACCATAGAATGCGCTGGAAGTCCCTGCTCTATTGCGGAGTGCTCCTGATTTGTGGGTTTGGCGCAGTTCAAGCGCAGAGTCGAGAGAGCCTCGCGCTTGTCTCAGGGCGTCCAGGGGGCATGTGCGTATATGAACTGCGCTTTGTGACGCCAGACACCTTGCTGCCTGAGGCGGCGCTTGAGCTGGTCCTGCCACGCCCGTTCGACGTCTCGAGGGTGCAACTTGCTTCTTCGGACGTCATCAAGGGCGGGTTCGCGGTGCATGTCTCAACGGACACCGTGCGTATCGTTCGTTCAGGGCGGGGACCTACGGTTGAACCGGGCGTTGCAGTTGACCTCAAGGTAGCGGCGGTGGGCGCCCCGAAGGCGATGCCAGCCGGAGCCATGGCCACGGTGCGCATCTTTCCGCGCGGGAAACACGCGTCCCACCTTGTGCTCGTGCCTGTGACGAACGATACCACCAGGGTGATACGCTGAGGACGGACAGAGTGCGACAATTATGACAACCCAGAGAGCAAAAATCCTTGTTTTACTCTTGCTCGGTGGGATCTTCGTCGGGTTTGCCCCGGTCGGAGTGGCGGGCACCATTTCTCCTCTCAAAGTAACATTGATGGATTCCTCCGCGGGCACCGCCACCATTTGCCAGCTGGACTTTGGGTTTCCGGGGACGTTACCAAAAGACGGACGGATTGTGATCACCTTCCCGGCAGGCTTTTCCGTTGCCGGGGTCGTCATGGCGGCTTCACCAAATGGGTCTGTTGACGGCGGGTTCCAGGTGACCACAGTACCGGCTACGCGTACCGTCACCGTAACGCGCGACGGCACCGGTTCAGTCATAATGGGCTATGCAAGCGCCCGGATCAGTGTGGCGCTGGTGACGAACGCCACGACCCCGGGAAGCTACACTTTGACCCTGGAGACCAGGGATGGCTCCGGCATTACAATTGATGGTCCCAGTACCTCTTCACCCTTCCAGGTGATCTCAGGAGCGTTGCATCATTTCGTTGTTTCTGGGGTCCCTTCGGCCGTCACCGCCGGTTCCTCCTTCCCTAGTTCCGTGACCGTTACGGCGAAGGATGCATTCAACAACACGGTCACGAACTATGCCGGCACAGTCACCTGGTCGAGCAGTGATCCCCGCGCGGGGTTGCCCGCTGGCGGGGGAGGGTTTACCGGTGGCCAGAAAACTTTCAGCGGCTCCGACTTTGTACTTCGCACAGCCGGTGCGCAGACGGTGACGGTGACGGATGTGACGGCGGGGGTGTCGCAGCAATCTGGGGCGATCCAGGTGAATGCGGGGCCCATCGCCAGCTTTACCTTGAGTGCGGGGTTGAGCCAGGTGGCGGGCGTGCCATTTGCGTTGTCGGTGACCGGTGCGGTTGACAGCGAGGGGAATCCGGCTTCGGGCACGGTGGTGGTGAGTGTTGCCAGTGGTGGGGGGAGTTCGCCGAACGGTACCTTGCCGACGTTGAGTAATATAACGGTGGCCAATGGGAGCGGCAGTGCGAATCAGACCCTGGTGAGGGCGGTGGGGACAGAGCTTCAGGGGGCAGTAGGCATGGTCGTTCGCAGCACGGGGACGATCACGGTGTTGCCGGGGGCGCTGGGTTCATTCACGCTCACGGGGTACCCGTCGGCGGTGACTGCCGGGAGTAGTTTTGGTGCCAACAACGTGACGGTGGCGGCCTATGATCTTTACGGCAATTTGAAGACGAATTACACTGGCCAGGTTTATTTCACCTCGACTGATGCCAATGCCATACTTCCGTACACGCCGAGCAGTCGCTACACTTTCACGCTGGGGGATGCGGGCGTACACAGTTTTGCGGGGACGGGCTTTGTGCTGCGGACTGCGGGGGCGCAGACGGTGACGGTGACGGATGCGGCGGCGGGGGTATCGCAGCAGTCTGGGGCGATTCAGGTGAATGCGGGGGCAATAGCCAACTTTAGCCTGAGTGCGGGGTTGAGCCAGGTGGCGGGTGTGCCATTTGCGTTGTCGGTGACCGGTGCGGTTGACAGCGAGGGGAATCCGGCTTCGGGCACAGTGGTGGTGAGTGTTGCCAGTGGCGGGGGAAATTCGCCGAACGGTACCTCGCCGACGCTGAGTAATATAACCGTGGCCAATGGGAGTGGCAGTGCGAATCAGAC
>JAPDPR010000010.1:76993-78914 GCA_034506335.1 candidate division KSB1 bacterium | reverse complement strand
TTTGCAGACTGACGAGACCACCCTCAGCCTGCCCCAGGCGAGTCTTTACGTGGCACAGGGGCAGTTTTTCCCGCCTGCCACTACCGGCCGGGGGCGAATGGAGACCCGTCGGGGGGTGAAAGAGGAACTCCGTTGGTACCAGGCCATCTACTACTCCTATTCATCCAACCTGATGAACACCGAGGTCACCCGCAAGTGGCAAGGCGTCGAGACAAAGACGGTGAACCGCCGTCTTGCCCACAACATTGGACTCTCAATGAACAATCCGGGCAAGCTCTTTGGTTGGCTGGGGCTCAGTCAGTCGCTGAGCATCAATGAGGACTGGTTTGACCGTACGACCGACTACTTTCTCATCGATTCTACCAACAGCATTGGCACGCGCGAAAGGCGAGGCTTCGCTGCCCGCCATGTTTTTTCTTACAGCCTCTCCGGGCACACTAAGCTGTACGGTCTGTTCACGCCCAACGTGTTCGGCGTGAAGGCTGTGCGCCATGTGGTCACGCCCACGCTGTCGTTCTCCTATCAGCCCGACTTTTCTCAGGCAAAGTGGGGCTACTACGAGGAGGTTGTTGACACCACCGGCCGAGTGTATCGTCGCGATCGCTTCGGTGGGACGCCCGCTGGCGGACAGCAACGCCTATCCCTCCGTGTGAACAATGTCTTTCAGATGAAGACAGGCGATGGCGAGAAAGAGCGCAAGTTTGATCTGTTCACCGCCGATCTGAGCACCGGATTCAACTTCCGCGCTAAGGAGTTCAAGCTCTCCGACTTGTACACGACGCTAAGCGCCAATCCTTTGCGGAATTTGAGCATCTCCGCCAGTGCCACGCATAGCTTCTACCGCTACGACCCTCAGCAACGCAGAGTGGTGAACGATTACCTCTTCGACCAGGGCGGCCTTGTGCGTGGAAAACTCGCCTGGCTCACCGGGTTCCGCTTCAACGCCTCGGTGCGATTGGAGGGGAAGGCCGGCAGGCGTGCAGCGCCACCCACTCCCGAACGGGGACCCGAGGAGGCGCTTGAGCAAGAGCTACCGCCTCCGCGAGGCGTATTCGACGAAGAGATGCGCATGCGGGGTGACCGCTTTGAAGGCATCACCACCTTCACGGGATTGGATATCCCGTGGTCGGTTAGTTTTTCACTGGGCTACGACATGGATCGGCGCAGCGATCCTGCGCATCCTCGCACGCGGTACTACTTGGACGTGCGGGGCCTGCAGGTGCAGGTCACCAAGAAGTGGCGGGTCGAGTACAGCGCCCATTTCGACCTGAAGGAGAAAGAGGTAGCCAGCCATCGGTGGGTGTTCTACCGCGATCTGCACTGCTGGGAGGCGATGTTCGACTGGGTGCCCTCGGGGATTGCCAAGCGGTTCTACTTGCGCATCCAGGTCAAGGCGCCCCAGCTGCGCGATCTGAAGTTGGAAGCCCGAGGAGGAAGGGCCAGCGTGTTTGGATATTGAGTGCTGCTATTGAGTCGGTGCGCTTCCTTGAGCCGAGGGGCCATTTCTCCGTTCAAGCTGCTTATCACCGCAGCACCACCAGCTTGCGGCACAGCACTCGTCGGCCGCCGGTGGACAGGTAGTACAGGTACACGCCACTTCCCACCGATCGCCCCTGCTCATCGCGGGTGTCCCACGTCGTGCGATAGTTTCCTACCTCGTGCCAATCGTAGACCAATGTCCTGACCGTTTGCCCCATGGCGTTCACCACGACAATGCGCACCTCCCCGGGTGAGGGCACGCTGTAGTGCACTGTGGTGGCGGCATTCACCGGGTTCGGGTAGTTCTGTTCAAGGCGCCAGTCTTCGACCACGATCGGTTCTGTCTTGCGATGCACCGTGAGCGAGAGCGGTACCTGGGCCACCGGCATGGTAGTATCATTGGTGCTGATCGTGACCATTCCAGGATAGTGGCCCGCACTGA